>CALWBS010000283.1 GCA_944376135.1 uncultured Enterocloster sp. | reverse complement strand
AGCCATCCCTCGGAAATGGCGGTCTTGGCCGTCTGGCAGCCTGCTTCTTGGACTCCATCGCAACCCTTGGTCTAAATGGAGACGGGGTGGGGCTTAACTATCACTTCGGCCTCTTCAAGCAGCTTTTTAAGGACAACAAGCAGGAGGAGGTGCCCAATCCCTGGCTTACTGAGCACTCCTGGCTGAACCGGACGGACGTGACCTTTCAGGTTCCCTACCGGGACTTCACCCTCTCCGCCCGGATGTATGACATCCTGGTGACCGGCTACGGAAACCGCACCAACAAGCTGCATCTCTTTGACGTAGACACCGTAGACGAATCCCTGGTGACTGAGGGAATCTCCTTTGACAAGACCGACATCAAAAAGAATCTGACGCTGTTCCTCTACCCGGATGACAGCGATGATGACGGCCGGATCCTGCGGATCTATCAGCAGTATTTCATGGTGAGCTGCGCGGCCCAACTGATCTTACAGGAAGCCGCGGCCAAGGGCAGCAATTTCCACGACCTGCCGGACTACGCTGTGGTACAGATCAACGACACCCATCCCACCATGGTGATTCCGGAGCTGATCCGTCTGCTCACCAGGGAGCACGGCATGGAGATGGATGAAGCCATCCAGGTTGTAAGCCGCACCTGCGCCTACACCAACCACACGATTCTGGCGGAGGCCCTTGAGACATGGCCCATGGAATTTTTCCGGAGAGCAGTTCCCCAGCTCATCCCAATCATGGAAGTCCTGGACGACAAGGTGCGCCGCAAATTTGACGATCCTTCTGTCTACATCATCGACAAGGAGGAGCGCGTCCACATGGCCCATATCGATATTCACTACGGGTTCAGCGTCAACGGGGTAGCTGCTCTTCATACAGAAATTTTAAAGGAGACAGAACTCCACAACTTCTACCGGATTTATCCGGAAAAATTCAATAACAAGACCAATGGCATCACTTTCCGCCGCTGGCTTCTGCACTGTGACCCTGAGCTGGCTGACTTTATCACCGGCCTGATCGGAGATGACTGGAAAAAGGACGCGTCCGCCCTGAAGGCATTAAATGATCCGCGATTTACCGGGAACATCAAAACCCTTCACCAGCTTCTCGCCATCAAGGACAGGAAAAAAGAAGAGCTGGCCCTGTATCTGAAAGAGACCCAAGGGCTTTCCGTTGACCCGTCCTCCATTTTTGACATCCAGATCAAGCGGCTTCACGAGTACAAGCGCCAGCAGATGAATCTCCTCTATCTGATCCGCAAATACCTGGAGATCAAGAGAGGGAAAACGCCCACCACCCCCATCACGGCCATTTTCGGCGCAAAGGCTGCGCCCGCCTATGTAATCGCCAAAGATATCATTCACGGCATCCTGTGCCTGGAGCAGATCATTGCAGGCGATCCCCAGGTGCTCCCCTATCTGAATGTGGTGATGGCCGGCAACTACAACGTAACTCTGGCGGAAAAGCTGATTCCCGCCTGCGATATCTCAGAGCAGATTTCACTGGCCTCCAAGGAAGCCAGCGGCACGGGAAATATGAAATTCATGCTGAACGGTGCCGTCACGCTGGGAACCGAGGACGGAGCCAACATGGAAATCCACAGCCTGGTGGGCGATGACAATATTTACATCTTCGGCGATCGCAGCGACACGGTAATCGCCCGCTATCAGGAGGGCTCCTACCAGCCCAGAACCTGGTATGAGGCAGATCCCGCCCTTAAGGAGGCGGTCGATTTCCTCACCGGACCCCAGATGATGGCTGTTGGCTGCAGAGAAAACCTAGAGCGTCTCTCCCATGAACTCCTCACCAAAGACTGGTTCATGACCTTCCCGGATTTTAAGTCTTACTGTGCCGCCAAGGAACAGGCCTTTAAGGACTATGAAAACCGCACCGGCTGGGCTGTAAAAATGCTCATCAACATCAGCCAGGCCGGCTACTTCTCCTCTGACCGCACCATCGCGGAGTACAACCGGGACATCTCGCCGCTGAATTAACCCTGCAGTTCTCATAAAAATATAACGCTGTCCGGCGGCCTGCCTGCAGAGCCGCAGCCGGACAGCGTTATATTTTCTTCAGAAATTTTTCAAAAATTTCCACAGGATATGTGCTATACTATGAAATGGCACGGCTCCGGCACTTATCTCCGGAACCGCGGACAAAAAGGAATATAAAAGGAGCACACGCTATGCGAAACCTATTGGCAGCTTCCCTCGCGGCCGCTCTGGCGGTCACAGGGCTCTTTCCCCATCATAATCCCCCGGCGGCTTCCGCCTCCAGTGAAGACCGTCAAACCTTCTACGCCGCAGCCATCGGCCCCGGACTGGACAACCTGTCCCTCGCGGATGATTACGCCCAGTACCAATGGGCCCTAAAAAATGACGGAAACTTGAGCCAGACCGAGCAGAAGCTGAATTTTGACAGCCTGGACGACGCCTATGTCCGCCGGGATGGCAGGCGGGTTGCGGCCATTGCTCTCCCGCCCCTGGGCCCGAGCAATTTTTCCTCTATCAAGACCCAGGCCTATCCCGGAATCGACATCAACATCCGGGATGCCTGGAACCGGTATGACAGCCTGGAAAATAAACGTCCTGTGACCATCGCCCTCATTGATACCGGGGTGGATATCTCCCATCCGGAGCTGCAGAGCGCAATCTGGACAAACGCAGATGAGATCCCCGATGACGGCATTGACAATGACGGCAACGGCTACATTGACGATGTACACGGTTGGAATTTTCTCGCAAATTCTAACCAAATCTACGTGGGCCGCGAAGATATCCACGGTACCCACGCCGCCGGAACCATCGCCGCCTCGAAGAACGACGGGGGAATTATGGGCATCACCGACAATAACTATGTAAAAATCATGGTTCTCAAGGCCCTCGGCGGGGAGGAGGGCTCCGGCTCCCCGGAGAGTGTTATCTCTGCCATCCGCTATGCGGAGGCCAACGGCGCCCAGATCTGCAATTTAAGCTTCGGCTCCCGGGAGGTCACCCAGGAATTTATGGATACCATAAAAAATTCCTCCATGCTCTTTGTTGTCTCCGCAGGCAACGGAGACATATATGAAATCGGATACGACATTGACAAATATCCGGTTTACCCGGCCAGCCTCCCCTACGACAATGTGCTCACCGTGGCCAATCTGCTTTTTGACGGAAGTTTGGACGACAGCTCCAACTACGGTCCCTACAATGTGGACATTGCGGCTCCCGGTACCATGATCCTCAGCACGGTTCCGGAAAATTCCTATGGATTCATGAGCGGCACGTCCATGGCCGCTCCCATGGTCACGGCCGCTGCTGCCATGGTCTACTCCGCCCGGCCTGAAACAGACCTTTTGACCGTAAAAAATATCCTCATATACTCCGCCCATAAGCTGGCGCCCTTAAAGGGCCTCATGCTTTCCAGCGGAATGCTGGATGTGTCCGCGGCCATGACCTGGGGACTTACCAATCCATAGCCCGCATACAAATACGTCCCTTCCCCATCCCATTCGCTGGCAATTCTGCAGTTTAAAAACCCGGCCGGTGCCTGACAAGAGACACCGACCGGGTTTTCTTTATGGGTTATACCCTACGCAATATTCTTATACCGGATACGCCTTGCTCGCCTTATCCGCTGCTGTCATATCCACTTTCTTCTGCTGGGCCTCCCGATACTGGAAAAATTCCTTGGCCACCGCCGGGAACAGTGCGTAGCTTAACACATCCTCATCCTGCTGCTTCCACTGCGCGCACTCCTTCTCAAACTGCGGAAGCTGCGGCGGAATCAAATCGGCCGGACGGCAGGTAATCGGCTTCTCGTCACCGATGATCTTCTTCTGCACCTCAGGATTAAAGGGCTTCACAGTCTGGCCGAATTCGCCGAGCATAATCTTCTTGGATTCCTTGGGAACCATCTTATACCGCTCGCCCATAATCACGTTGAGCACAGCCTGGGTACCAACGATCTGAGAAGACGGGGTAACAAGGGGCGGCTCGCCGAAATCCTTGCGGACTCTGGGGATTTCCTCCAGCACCTGCTGGTATTTGTCTTCCTGGCCTGCTTCCTTGAGCTGGCTCACCAGGTTGGAGAGCATGCCTCCGGGAACCTGATACTGCAGAGTCTTAATGTTCACGCCGAGAACCTTGGGGTTCAACAAGCCGGTCTTCAGCGCATTTTCGCGGATAGGCTGGAAGTGGTCCGCAATCTGGGCCAGAAGATTCTGGTCGTATCCCGTATCATAGGGGGTACCGCGGAAGGTCTCCACCATAACCTCTGTAGCCGGCTGGCTGGTGCCCAGGGCCAAGGGAGACATCGCGCAGTCAATAATCTCGCAGCCTGCCTCTACTGCCTTTAAGTAGGTCATGGAAGCCACACCTGAGGTGTAATGGGTATGCAGGTCAATGGGAAGGTTCGTTCCCTCTTTAAGAGCCTTCACCAGCTCTGCCGCCTTGTAGGGGGTCAGCAGACCGGCCATATCCTTGATGCACAGGGAGTCAGCACCCATGTCCTCAATCTTCTTTGCGATATCTCTCCAGTAATCCAGAGTGTAGGCATCGCCCAGGGTGTAGCACAGCGCAATCTGAGCATGTCCCTTTTCCTTCTTGGTTGCCTTCACCGCGGTCTCCAGGTTGCGGATATCGTTTAAGCAGTCAAAAATACGGATAATATCAATTCCGTTGGCGATGGATTTCTGTACGAAATACTCCACTACATCGTCCGCATAATGGTTGTATCCCAGAATATTCTGGCCGCGGAACAGCATCTGCAGCTTGGTATGCTTAAAGCCGTCGCGCAGCTTGCGCAGTCTGTCCCAGGGATCTTCCTTCAGGAAGCGCAGGCAGGCGTCAAAGGTAGCGCCGCCCCAGCACTCCACCGCATGGTAGCCCACCTGGTCCATCTTGTCAACAATGGGCAGCATCTGCTCTGTGGACATTCTGGTCGCCAGCAGAGACTGATGGGCATCCCGAAGGACGGTCTCCACAATCTTTACCGGCCTCTTCTCTATATCTGCCATAGTTATAATCCTCCTAAAAATGTGTCAAATTGTAACTGTTTCGGACCACAAGGGCCTGTTTATACGCCGAATACCGCCATAAATGTTCCCGCGGCCACAGCTGTTCCAATAACGCCGGCCACATTGGGTCCCATCGCATGCATCAGCAGGAAGTTGGTGGGATCATACTCAGAGCCCACCTTCTGGGATACGCGGGCTGCCATCGGTACCGCGGACACGCCGGCAGAACCGATAAGGGGATTAATCTTTCCGCCGGTTATCCAGCAGAGAAGCTTTCCGAGAAGAACGCCGCCAATGGTGCCGAAAATAAAGGCGATCAGACCCAAAGCAATAATCTTTAGTGTCGTTACATTTAAGAATGCCTCCGCGCTGGTAGTCGCTCCCACAGAGGTTCCCAGAAGAATGACCACAATATACATCAAAGCGTTGGAAGCTGTCTCAGTAAGCTGCTTCACCACGCCGCACTCTCTGAACAGGTTGCCCAGCATGAGCATTCCCACCAGAGGAGCGGTGGACGGAAGGATCAGGCATACCACAATGGTAACCAGAATGGGGAACAAAATCTTCTCCAGCTTGGACACGGAGCGAAGCTGCTCCATGCGGATTCTGCGCTCCTTATCTGTGGTAAGAAGCTTCATAAAGGGCGGCTGAATAATGGGAACCAACGCCATGTAGGAATAGGCCGCCACCGCGATGGGCCCCATGATCGCCGTCTGTCCCAGCTTGCCGCAGAGGAATAGAGAGGTCGGGCCGTCCGCGCCTCCGATGATAGAAATCGCCGCTGCCTGTCTTCCTGTGAATCCCATGTAAATGGCCAGGAAATACGCCGCATAGATTCCCAGCTGCGCCGCCGCTCCCATAAGGAAGCTGATGGGATTCGCGATCAGAGGACCAAAATCGGTCATCGCGCCTACGCCCATAAAAATCAGAGACGGCAGGATGCTCCATGCATCCAGCTGGAAGAAATACCAGAGCAGACCGCCTACTCCGTTGGAAGCCTGATCCGGAGAATACATAATATCCGGATAAATATTCACGAGCAGCATGCCGAATGAAATGGGAATGAGCAGAAGAGGTTCAAACCCCTTCTTAATTGCCAGATACAAGAGCACAAGGGCAACGCCGATCATGACATAGTTCCCTATCGTCAGATGAAAAAACGCCATCTGATTTAAGAGATTTGAAAGCAAATTGCCAAAGTCCATAACATTTCCTCCATCTATGGATCCGACGGATCCACTGCAAACTAGTTCAGGGTAGCCATTACTGCGCCGGATTCAACGGAATCTCCTGCAGATACATTAATGCTGGCGATCGTTCCATCCTGAGGAGCGACGATATCATTCTCCATCTTCATGGCCTCCAGAACCAGTACCACTTCTCCTTTCTTCACAGCCTGTCCCACAGAGGCCTTAACTGCGACTACCTTGCCGGGCATGGGAGCCGTCACTTTGATTGAGCCAGCTGTACCGCTGGGAGCTGCCGCGGGTGCCGGTGCTGCGGGAGCAGGTGCGGGAGCGGGCGCAGGCGCTGCTGCGGGAACGGGTGCAGGTGCAGGTGCTGCCATGGGAACAACAGTCTGCGCTACGGGAACTGCTGCGCCCTCCTCTACGGTTACAACATATGCCTTTCCATTTACAGTGATTGTATAAGTCTTCATAATGATTTCCTCCTAGAAATATAAATTAATGATTGTACTTATAATATACTATCTTCTTCCCGCTCTATCCGCGCGGCGGATGGAACGGACTACCAATCCGTTGGAGGATGTCCCTCCATAAGCAGCTACCGCTGCAGTCACTACAGCCACCAATTCTTCATCCTCTGATGCTGCTATCGCCGCTGCTATCACAGCCGCCAGCTCTTCATCCTCATCTCCGGCTGCTGCAGAAGACTGTGCCGGTGCGGCGGATATGGGAGCAGGTGCGGCTGCCGGTGTCTGGGCAGGCGCTTCCTCGTCCTTCTTTCTCCCTTCCTCCCACTGATGGATGAACTTAAAGCAGTAAATAATCAGGCTGATAAAAATCAGAACTACAAATACGGTGCCCATACCGAGGGCCGTATTGACTGTAGCTGTTCTCGTCAGACCTGCAAGGGAAGTATCCTCGGTCTCTCTTGCAGAGGTGTCTGCAAATTCCGCCCGAACTTCCTGGGTAGCCATATTCAGATTCAAAAGATACAGCATGGTTCCTTCGTCGAAGGTTACGGGGAGCATAACCGTATAGCTGCCGTCCTCCAGAAGAACCACGGAGGCATCCGCCAAGTCTATGGCCTTTAATCCGCCCATCTCGCTCCGTATATCCAGCTGCTCCTGGTAAATCTGCGCACTGGCCGCATCTCCCTGTGCCTCAGCCAGATGCTTCTGTATGATCAGCTGTTCGTCTGATGCTGCCAGCGTCTGGGCTGCCGACATAACCAGGGACTGAGCCATAGCATCCTCTACAGGCGTTCCATCCATGCTGATCGAAGGTCCATCCTCCCCCTGTGAGGAACCGCAGGCAGTAAGGCTGAACAGGCAGGCGGCCGCAAGAAGCACTGCTGCCATTCGTTTTACTAATCGTCTCATATACATGTCACCTCTCTTTAAACCGTGCCATGCTTCTTGAACGGACGGTCCTCACTTTTTGTGAACAGCATCTCAAACGCCGCAATCACCCTCTGGCGCGTCTCCTCCGCTTTGATGATGTCATCCACATAGCCTCTCCTGGCAGCGGAAAGAGCACTGGACTGCAAAGACGCATACTCGCCTGCCTTCTCATGGATCAGGGCAACGGCGTCCTCCGCCCCCTCAATCTCTTTTGCATACATAATCTTAGCCGCCTGCTCGGCATCCATCATCCCAATGGAAGCGCCCTCCCAGGCATACACAATATCCGCTCCCAGGCTCTTGCTGCCCATCGTCAGATACGCGCTGCCAAGGGCCTCCTTTGTAACCACGGTTACCTTGGGAACACTGGCGCTGGCGTACGCATAGGTGAGACGTCCTGCCGCCCGGGCAATTACCTTCTCACTGCAGATATCCGCCCGGTATCCCTTCACATTTACAAGGGTAAGCACCGGAATATTGAAAGCATCGCAGAAGGTGATAAAGTCCGCTGCCTTCTCGCATCCCTTTCCGGAAAGCTCTGCGGGAAGACTCTCTGTCTTTCCCTCCTCGCCCGGAAGCTCCGTGCGGTTCGCCACACAGCCCACCGTCACTCCGTTTAAGCGCATAAAGGCAGTTACCATAGAAGGCTCATAGTCCTTCTTTACTTCTATAAGAAAATTGTCATCGGAGATCATCGAAAGAGCCTGCACCGTATCTCCGGCACAGCCTGCAATTCCATCGCACATGCGGTTCAGATCATCCTGGCACTGACCGTAGGACAGATCCTCCTCATTGCTGGAGGGAAGGATTGACACCAGGGAACGGATCTGCTCTAAAATGGATGTTTCATCTCCTGTGAAATCCGCTACCCCCGCTTCCTTGCTTTGGAAAGCCGCTGCCGCAGTATCACACTTGGATGTATAATTACCTGCCAAGGCATTGGGTGAATTGACAAATAATTTCGCGGACTTTTCCTCCATGAAAGTGAAATCCGCCATGGCCGCAGAAACAGCCATGCCGCCGCCGCAGGTTCCGAAGACAGCCATAATCTGCGGAATCACACCGGAAGCCATAGCCTGGCAGGCGTACAGCTTGCCGAATCCGTCCAATGCGTCCGTCGCCTCCTGAAGGCGCAGGCCCGCACAGTCAATCAGTCCGATGACTGGGGCGCCCATCTTCATGGCCATGGAATAGACATTGCAGATCTTCTTTGCGTGCATCTCGCCTATGGAGCCGCCGAGCACGGTTCCATCCTGGCTGTACACATACA
>CALWBS010000282.1 GCA_944376135.1 uncultured Enterocloster sp. | reverse complement strand
ATATTCCACCCTGGGCCAGCAGCTCTTTATTGTGGCATATTTTGGAATCCGGCCGTTCCAGATCACGGACGGCAAGGGAGAATATTCTTTCGGGGATTACCTTTGCCACCGATTTTTTACCTGCCTGGCTGCTGCGGCGGGCGGGGCGGTCTTTCTGGCCGTCATGGGGATCCGGGGAATTTATGATGGGCATAAGATGGCGGTTTTGCTGCTCCTTGTTTTTTATAAGGTGATTGACGGATTTGCGGATGTGTATGAATCGGAATTTCAGCGCCAGGGCAGTTTATATCTGACGGGCAAATCCAATTTTTTCCGGACTGTGCTCTCCGTGTGCGCCTGCCTGGGGACTCTGGCTGTTTTCGGAAGCGTCCTGGCGGCCTGCGCCGGGGCGGTATGCGCCCAGATGCTGGGCGTTCTTCTCTTTAACTTGGATGTGATCCGGGTCCTGCCCGGAGTGGACTGGAAGAGAAGAAAGGGAGCGGTGGCCGGACTTTTCAGGAGCACCTCCTTTTTGTTTGCCTCGGTCTTTCTGGATTTTTACATTTTTTCATCTGCGAAATATGCCATCGATCGGTATATGAGCGATGGAGACTCTGGGTACTTTAACTTGATTTTTATGCCCACCTCTGTTATTTATATGGTAGCGAATTTTATCATTCGCCCCTTTCTTACAAAGCTGACGGCCATGTGGGATGGAGGAGAGCTGACGGCATTTAAGCGGGAGCTTGGAAAGCTTGGCATGCTGGTGGGGGGACTTACGGTTCTGGCGGCCGCCGGGGCATTTGTGCTGGGGCGTTTTGTGCTCTCACTGGTGGAGGTGCTCCTGGGGCAGGGATACGGGGGAAGCTTGGCAGGATATTGGGCGGATTTTGGAGTGATTGTGCTGGGGGGAGGATTTTATGCCCTGGCCAATCTGATGTATTATGCGTTGGTGATTATGCGCAGGCAGAAGGCAATTTTCAGTATTTATGCAGCGGGAGCTCTGGCGGCGTGGCTGATTTCCCAGCCCCTGGTGAAGCGTTTCGGCATCCATGGAGCGGCGGCCTGCTACTTGTGTCTGATGATAGGACTGACATTGGGATTCGGCCTTTGGACGGTTCGGGTCTGCGGTATGGAAGAAAGGAAGAAGACCGATTATGGAGGATAAGAGGAAGAGAGAGGCAGCCGGGCAACGGCCCACGGTGGATGTGATTATCCCTGTGTATAGGCCGGACAAAAAGTTTTCACGGCTGCTCAAGATGCTCAGCCTTCAGACTTATCCCGTGGGGAAAATCATTGTGATGAACACGGAGAAGGCCTACTGGAAGGACGAGGGATTTAAAGGAATCCCGGGACTCGAGGTTCATCACCTGACGAAGCAGGAGTTTGACCATGGCGCCACCCGCAACCGGGGGGCCCGGTACAGCCGGGCGGATATCATTGTATTTATGACGGACGACGCGGTTCCTGCGGACAAGGAGCTCATCGGCAATCTGGCTGCGGCATTTTCCAGGAGAGGCCCCAAGGGGGAGTCGGTGATCATGGCATACGCCAGACAGCTTCCCTGTGATGACTGTTCCCTGGCTGAGCGCTATACGAGAAGTTTCAATTATCCGGATCAGAGCTGTATCAAGACAAAGGCGGATTTGGGGCGTCTGGGAATCAAGACATTTTTTGCTTCCAATGTCTGCTGTGCCTACGACCGGGAGAAATTTTGGTTTCAGGGAGGGTTTATCAACCGGACAATTTTTAATGAGGACATGGTTTTTGCAGGGAGAGCGGTTCTGGAGGATGATTATGCCATCGCCTACGCGGCCGATGCGCGGGTGATCCACTCCCATAATTATAACTGCGGCCAGCAGTTTAAGCGGTATTTTGATTTGGCAGTCTCCCAGACAGAGCATCCGGAGGTCTTTTCCGGAATCGCTTCGGAGAGCGAGGGAATCCGCCTGGTGAAAAAAACAGCAGCCTATTTGATACGGCAGCGCCGGCCCTGGCTGGTGCCGGGGATGATTCTCCAAAGCGGGTGCAAATACATGGGATACCGGGCGGGAAAATGCTGGCGCATCCTCCCGATGGGCCTGGTGATGAAATGCACGATGAACCGGGAATACTGGAAGAAAGAGGGCGGAGATAAGAAATGATGCAGACGGGATTTCGAATCATACTGGTGATTGTGTCCTTTATAACCGTGGCGTTTATGATGCGGAAAATCCGGCAGGCCAAGCTGCAGATTGAGGCGGCTGTATTCTGGGTGCTTCTGGCCGCGGTTCTCTTCGCGTTCGCCGTTTTCCCGCCTTTGGCAGATTTCTGTGCCCAGGTGCTGGGCATCTACTCCACACCTAATTTCCTTTTCCTGTCCATGATTTTTCTGCTTATGGTAAAGCTTTTCACCATGACCCTCCAGGTGTCCCAGATGGAGAGCAAGCAGAAAGAGCTGGTGCAGAAAATGGCTCTGGACGCAAAAGAGAGAGAGGAGCTTCTTGCAAAACTGGCCGCACAGGAGGCGGAGCTGGCTCGCCGGGTGGAAGAGATTGCGGCGGGGAACGAAAGGCGGAATGAGGAATGAGCAGGGGATTGGAAAGGGTAAGGAGGCAGCCAGGCATTTGGCAGACGGCCGGGATAACCGGCGCAGCGGCTCTTTTCGCCCTCTGGCATTTTCAAGATGTGAGAAATGGGGCGGCGGCCAGCGGCGATATGTGGCTGCGGGGCTCCTATGGCCTTCTTGCGGCTTATGGGCTTTTGTTTGTTGCGGGGCTGGGGTATCTGGTTTTGGTTCGGGGACGTCTGTCCGCTGAGCGCTTTTTTCTCTGTGCATTTCTGGGCACGGGGCTTATGTTCATGACAGTGCTGGCCCCCCTGTCGGCGCCGGATGAGGTGAGCCATTATATTACCGCCTACCAGCTCTCTAACCGTCTTCTGGGCGGGGCGGCCCGAGGAGAGGACGGGAGAGTGCTCATACGGGCCCAGGATGCATTTATCGAGGACCTGGAGGACGTAATGCGGGACGACGGCGGCGGCTGGAATGCAGGGGAAGAGACGGAGGAGCTTCCCAAGGCAAAGGTGCTGGGCCAGGAACTCACAGAGGGAACCTATCGGTTTATCCGGGAAAAAGGGCTGGCTGGTACGGGCGAGGAGGGAGAAGCTGTGTCCTACCAGCTTCCGGTGCAGACGACTCCCCTGGCTTATATTCCCCAGGCGCTGGGGATAACCCTCGCACGCCTCTTAGGGCTTGGAGGATTGGGCCTCCTTTATATGGGGCGGCTGTTCAATCTGCTGTTCCTCGGGATTATGGGATATCTGGCGATACGGCGGATGCCTTTCGGAAAGGAAGTGCTCTTTGGGGTGTATATGCTCCCCATGACCCTTCATCTTGCAGCTTCCCTGTCTTACGATGTGATGATCATCGGGTGCAGCGGCTATTTCGGGGCAATCTGTTTGGATCTGGCCTATGAGAGGGAGCGCGTGAGGTCTAAGGATGTGGTCATCCTGGCCGCGGTTTTGGGGGTCATGGGCCCCTGCAAGATGGTGTACGGCGTGATCGCCGGGTATTGCCTTCTGGTTCCCGTGAAGAAGTTCGGAAGCTGGGGAAAGTGGCTGGCGAGCGCCGTTCTGGTTCTGGGCGCCTTTGCGGCGGCTATGTTCCTGGTCAACCGGGGAACGGTGTCCATGTATGTGGATGCCACGGACAGCTATATGGCCTGGGCCGACGAGGAGGGCTATACCCTTACCTGGCTTCTGCATAATCCGCGGTTTGTACTGAAGATGTGCTATAATACGCTGGCCTGGCAGGGAGAGGTGCTGTTTACCGGCATGATGGGCGGTGCACTGGGCAATCTGGACCCGGTGCTCAACACACCTTTTGCGGTCATTCTGGCCATGGCGGCAATTCTGTGCCTCCTGGCATTTAAGAAGGAGGGAGAGGCGGGAGAGATGAAAGCGGGGCACAGGCTCTGGATCTGGTTTTTGAGCCTTGTCTGCCTGGGAGCCCTGATGTTTTCCATGCTTTTAGGCTGGACGCCTGTGTCCGCGACCAAAATCCAGGGCGTGCAGGGCAGGTATCTTCTGCCGCTTCTGCCCATGCTGCTTTTGACGATGAAGAGCAGCCGGGTAGTGCGCACAGCGGGAAATGACCGGCTGCTCCTCTATGGGATGACGGCCATGGATGTGGATGTGATTGTGCGGATATTTGCCGTGGTGTGCCTGCGGGTAAGTATTGCCAGCTAGGGAAATACGTGGTAAAATTGCGAGATGGCGCAGAACGCGGATTGGCAGCCGTTCACGCCGCTCTGAATTTCTGCGGATATTTTTGAGAAAGGAAGCGGATTGAAAAATGGGAAAGATAAAGGTGACCCCCTGCGATATCAAGGGGCTGTATGTGATTGAACCCACTGTCTTTAAGGATGAGCGGGGGTATTTTGTGGAGACCTACAATCAGAATGATTTCAAAGAGGCAGGGCTTGACATGGTATTTGTCCAGGACAACCAGTCTATGTCTGTGAAGGGTGTGCTCCGGGGACTCCATTACCAGAAGCAGTATCCCCAGGGAAAGCTTGTGCGGGTGCTGCGGGGCGAGGTTTTCGATGTGGCTGTGGATCTGCGGTCTGACTCCGAGACCTATGGAAAATGGTTCGGCGTGC
>CALWBS010000281.1 GCA_944376135.1 uncultured Enterocloster sp. | reverse complement strand
CGTGAAAGCGGGGAAATGCGGCCGGAGCGTTCGGAATTTCGTGACAGAAGAGAGGATACTGGAACGCGTTTTTCAGATGCCGGAAAGACGGGACCGAACGCTTCGGAGGCAGACAGCACAGAACGGGGCTCCGGATCGGCAAGGCCGAGTACGGGGGGAAATTCTTTGGCGGCCGCAGAGCTTCGCGATATAAATCGCCGTTCCGGCAGCCAGAACGAGACAGCGGCAGAGGTGCATCGCAGTGCGGGGGCGGAAGGAGCTGGTTTCCTGCGCTATGATGTGAGGGCGGAAGGAGCTGGTTTCCAGCGCTATGATGTGAGGGCGGAAGAGGCTGGTTTCCTGCGCTATGGTGCAGGAGCGGAAAAGCCGCGGGAACTGCGCCGTGAGGCGGGAGCGAAAGAGATGCGGGAACTGCGCCGCGAGACCGGGGAGGAAGAAGCTTCGGCTCTGCGCTCCGGCACCGGAAATGCGGAACTTTCTTCCTCCCGCCATATGTCTGAGGCTGCTGAAACTGTGAGGGCGGTGAGAGCCGCTGAGTCCGAAGAGATACGGACAGAATCGGGAGAACAGCGTACAGCCGCAGGAGGAGAATGGTCTGAAGGATGGAGAGAACAGGAGGAAGCGGAGGGAAAGGGAACGCTTTCCGAACATGCGGACAGGCAAACGGAGAATGAACAGGGGGACGGCCGCCAGGGGATTCGCTCATGGGAAGCGCTGCGCCGGATTCTTGACCAGATAGAGGCGGAGAACGCCGATGTGCAGCAAATGGAGACGGAGGAAATTCCGCCCGAATTTCAGACCGGGCAGGATGCGGCATTTTGGCAGGAGCTTCGCGCAGGAGGCTGGGTTTATCGGGAAGAGAGCCAGAGCGTGGAGGAAATAGAGCGCCGCCTCTTTGCGCTCACAGAGGAAAAAATATCTTCTCCGCAGGCATCCGCGGGGAGGACAGCTCCGGATGACAAAGGATATCGCAGGACAGAAAGTTCTTCAAAAGCGGAAGCCTCTCAAAGGACCGGTAAATCGCAGAGAATGGAAAGCGCTCAAAGTGCCGGCAGTTCGCAAAGAATGGGAAGCAATTCAAAGCCCGAAGAACCGCACAGAACAGAAAATTTATCCAAAATTAGTGATATACATGGGCCTTTGGATGGAAGAGAGGACGGACAAAGTTTTCAGGAAGGGGGGCAGGTCTACAGGGAGGACAGTCCGGGATTGGAAGAGATAGGACACCTCCTTTCCAGCCTTCCGGATTCTGTTTCGAGAATAGCAGCGCAGGAAGTGCTTGGGCATTTGGGCGGTGTAGAAGATGGGAAGAGGGAGGCGCTAAACAGAACGATTCACAGCCTTCCGGAGACGCGAGGAACCCTGATTTTTAAAAGCTGGGAAGGGGAATCTGCGGATACGCTCCCAAATCATACTGCGCTGTATCCGGTTCGCAGACCGGGGACAGAGAAAAAAATACAGGACGCCGAAACACGTCCTATCGAAACGCGTCCGAGCCAGCCGGATTCGCCGGAAAATCGGCCGGTTTTGTCCGGACACCAGCCGGATTCGCTCCAAAACCGGCTGACTCAGCCTGAATACCGGACAGAAACGCGGGGGCAGGAGAATATACCGGCCAGTGAAGGCGGGACGGCAGGACAGAAGCCCGCTAAGCGGACCGCGGAACCGGAAAGCAGAGGATGGACGGCAAACAGAGGGGCGGAGCAAACCGCCAGGATTGCAGAAGAATTTAAAGCAGCGAACACTCCTCTTCATCTTCTGCCTTTGAGATATGGAGCCGATCTGGTATACCGTATAGAGGCTTCGTCCGCCGCGCAGGAGCCGGGGGCGGTGTTAAGACCGGCGGGAAAATCTGGAGAAGGGAGGCGGGCAGATGGTTTTCGCAGGGAAAGCTGCCTCCTTTCGGAAGTCTGGGAACAGGCATCACCGGAAGAAAAAAGGGAGCTGTTCCGCTATATCCCCAGGGCCGTGGAGCAGGCGATCCGCCGCATGCCGGATTTGAAAACCGGAGGAACACGGCCGGGAAAGACAGAAAATCTTTGGAATCAGGCAGAGCGCTCCCTCCAAAGAGAGAATCCGCAAATTGCCGGGAAAACAGCCGGCGGGGCAGAGCTGGTTCTGGAAGAGAGCCGTCAGGGGATGCCCGGACGGCAGCCGTCCGGGCAGGAACCCGCCCATCCGCTGTCGGTCGGCCAGGAGCCGGGCAGGACATTGAGGCAGAGCATGCTCTCGGAAGCACTGGTCTGGCTCGCCCCGCAGGCGGGGATGGCAGGAACAGCAGGGCAGGGAAGATATGCGGATGGAAAAGATATTGCGGGCACGGCAAAAGCAAGAGAGGGCAGAGGAACCCCGAGATTTTCAAATGGCCGGGAGATACCAGGAATACCGGGCGGACGGAATACGCCGGGGACACCGCCCGCAAGGAGCGAGCAGGGAAATCTGCCTGTTTCTGGAAATGTGGAAATACCAGCATCCTTAGAGTTCCTGAAAATGCCGCAAAGCTTGGAATCCCAGAAAAATTCGGGGCGTGCTGGCGGCGGAGGAAATGCGGAAAGCGGAGAAAGCCCGGGAGTTTTGCCGGCTCCGGGGATTTCATCGCTTCCGGAATCCGGTCAGAGTTTTCCTCTTTCCTATCCGGAGCTTGATTCCACCGGGATTGTATATGCTCAGAGGGAACCGGTCTCCCCGGCGGCTTCGCAGAAAGAAGGAGATATACAGGCCCTGCAGGAGCTTGAAACCCGAATTACGAGGCAGGAGTATATTATCCGGCAGGAACGAATCGAGAGAGAGGAGCTGGAGCGGCGGCTTAAAAAGCAGGAGAGCCGGTCGGCCGGTTCAAAGTCCGGGACGGAGGGAAAGGTTACTGTGCGGCCGAATGGGCAGCTCCCTCAAAATGTGGTTGATCAGCTCAAAGAGCAGCTGCGTTTGGACAGAATCCGCTATGGGGCCGACTGAAACAAGAGGCCGTGGATTATGCTGTAAGATGGACTGAGAATCTAAATAGTGAATAAGCAATACCCTCAGCACGCAGGAAACTGATAATCCTGCATACTGAGGGTATGCTTATTTTTGCCTCGTGTCAACGCATCTTCAGGGGATCCTTATTCCCGAATCCTCGAAAAAAAGGTCAACAGGTATAACCCGCAGAGTCCCACCAGGGCATAGATAATCCGGCTGAACCATGTGCCGGAGCCGAAAAGCCAGGCGACTAGGTTAAAATTAAAGAACCCAATCAGTCCCCAATTGACAGCTCCGATGACTGCAATCGCCAGAGTCGTATAGTTGAGCGCTTTGTTATCCATCATGATCCCTCCTCAATTGTATGCGCAGAACTAGTATGTGCAGAAATTTGGGATTTATGATGGTTTTTGCGGAATTATTTTCCGGCATCCGTCCCAAAAGGAACCACGTCCTTCACTGCCTCTGCAGCGGTAATCTCGGCGTCCGCATGATCAATGTCGATCAGGTGATACCGATCATTTCCCATGCCAAGCTCCTTCATGTAGGTGAGCTGGCGCAGGCCGTGACGGGTCTCCATCCGCTCCACAAGGTCGTGATGGTCCGTCTCCTTCATGGCGTACACCAAATCCACGGAAGCCTGGTCAATGGCCAGGATATCAAGGGAGGCCAGAATGCCCACATTCGGCGTCACTACGGGCATGGCCGCAGTGCCCTCGCAGTCGCAGGAAACGGACATGTTGCGCATCACATTGACAAAGGCGATGTGCTCCCCGAAATGGTCCACAACCGCTTTGGCGGATTCCATCATCCGCTCCATAAATTCTTCTTTGGCAATGTCCCACATGTCATCAGAGCCGGGCGTGGTGTGAATCATGGCTTTGCCGATGCGTCCGTCCGCACAGCCTATGCCGATATTTTTGGCAGAGCCACCGAAACCGCCCTGCGTGTGGCCTTTAAAATGGGTCAGCACAAAGAGGGAGTCGTAATTCAGAATGTTTTTGCCCATGTACATCTCGGTAAACCATTTGCCGCCCCTTACCGGGAGAGCCGCGGTGCCCTCCTCGTCCATAATGTCCACCGGGCAGAAGGTCCAGCCATTTACCTCTAAGGTCTCCCGGTGCTGTGCGGTGGTGTAGCGGTCGCCTTCGTAGTAGGTATTTGTCTCCACGATGGAGGCACCTGGAAGGTCGCTCTTTATCAGGGATTCCACCCAGGGCCTGGGAATGATGTTGGGGCCGTGCTTTTCGCCGGTATGAAGCTTGATGCCCACCTTTCCTGTGATGGCGCTGCTTACGCGCTTATAGATTTTTTCCAATCCTTCGGCAGATAAGTCTCTGGTGAAATATACCACGGAGGCATCCCCGTCCCGCTGATCGTAAGGAATGTAGTGGTCTCCGTCTGTTCCTGGTTTCAAATTTTTGCTTTCCATAGATGAAATTCTCCTTTCCAAGTGATATCTGAATGGTATTTTCCTGACAGGTGATGTGAATTCGATGATTTCTTATATTTCATATCATAGCACTTGGAGTTTACTTCATGTCAAGAGATAAAATATTGCGGCCGATCCATGGCTGCGATGATGTGGCTGACCGAACAGCAAGGGTTCATTTAACAGATGATTTAATGACTTTGCAGGAGGTGTGCGGTATAATAAAAGAAAATGCCGGTAACGGAGGGAAAATCATGGATACAAATGAGAAATGGCTCCAATGGGCCGTAGAGCTCCAGGGCCTGGCCCAGGCAGGGCTGTACTATGCGGAGGACGATTACAATAGGGAGAGGTACGGGCGAATCCGAGAGATAGCCGCGGAGATGGTGAGCTTTAAGACAGATATCCCCCTGGAAAAGGTGAAGGATCTGTTCTGCTGTGAGATAGGCTATCAGACGCCCAAGCTGGATACGCGGGCGGCTATTTTTAAAGACAATAAAATCCTTCTGGTGCATGAAAAGAACGGCACCTGGTCCCTGCCCGGCGGATGGGTGGATGTCAATGTTTCCGTAAAAGAGAACTTTATCAAAGAGGTCAGGGAGGAAGCGGGCCTGGACGTGACAGTGGACACTGTGGTGGCGGTTCAGGATCGGGAGAAGCACAACCTGCCGATCTACGCTTATAAGGTCTGCAAGATATTCGCTGTCTGTACGGTGACCGGCGGGGAGTTTAAGCCCAACGCGGAGACTACGGAAAGCCGGTATTTCGGACTGGACGAGCTTCCACTGCTGGCGGAAGAGAAGAACAACGAGGAGCAGATCCGGATGTGCTTTGAGGCGTATGGGGCGGAGAATTGGAAGACGTTGATTGACTGAATTTAGGACTTCAGACACCACTCTGCCTCCCTGTATGCTGCCGCCAGCCACCCCTTTGTGGACTTGCTGCCTGGGAACATCTTGCACTGCAGGTTATTCCCGGCCAGCAAGTTTGCTATTCTCAAAGGTAATCAGCTATAGTATAATAAATAAAATAACCATCACAAATAAGAGGATAAATCAATGAAAAAAATACTGGTAATTCAAAGCAGCGGAAAAACAAATGGGAATACGGCACAACTTGTAAACAGCTTTGTAAAAGGAGCGCAGGAAAAAGGTCATTTGGTTGAGGTGATTTCCCTTGTGAAAAATGAAGTAAAACCTTGCTTAGGATGTAATGCCTGCCGTTATGAAAAACCCTGTATTCAAAAAGATTCATTTAATGAGCTGGTGCCTAAGATTAAAGAGGCAGACTGCCTTGTCTTTGCTTCCCCTCTTTATTTTTGGTCAATGTCTGCCAGAATAAAAGCATTTATTGAGCGCTTTTACTGCATTGCAATCAAAGACGAAAATCCGCCGTTTGGCAGACATGAAAAATACCCGATAAAAGACTGTGCGCTTCTTATGACTGCGGCTGATAACAATTTTTGGACATTTGAACAAGCAGCTTCTTATTATCAGTATGTATTTATTAACTATATCGGTTTTCATGATAAGGGTATGCTCCTTGCCGGAGGCTGCGGCCATACAGATGGAAAACCCCAGATTGATAAAACAAATCATCTGAAAGAAGCGTATGAGTTTGGGAAAAATATTTATTCGGAATAAGTGCCCAAAGATTATATTTTCTATATCATCGGGCCAATTTGACCCGAATTTGGGACTTCACAATTTTTTCACAAAAGAATTAGCACTCACCTCTTGACAGTGCTAATAAACGGTGCTATAACATAGCCAGAACAAAGGAAGAGAGAAAAAAGAAGGAAAACAAAAGGAAGAAAATCCTTTGAATCCCCTTTCCAGTTCCAAGAAACAAGGTAATGATACATAGTGAGTTAGAGAAAAGGAGAGATGACTTATGTTGATGCCTAGTATTTTTGGAGAAAGCTTATTGGATGACTTTTTTGATGATTCTTTCATAAACTATGGAGCAGGAAGCTCCGAACTGATGAAAACCGATATTAAAGATACGGAAGACGGCTATGAGATTACCATGAATCTTCCTGGCGTAAAGAAGGAAGATGTAAAGGCAGAGCTCAAGGACGGTTACCTGACTATCAATGCCTCTTCAAATACCAACAAAGACGAGAAGGATGACAAAGGCCGCTACATCCGCCGCGAGCGTTACAGCGGTTCCTGCAGCAGAAGCTTTTATGTAGGCGATCAGGTGACAGAAGCGGATATTAAGGCAAAATTTGAAAATGGTACACTGCAGATGCTTGTTCCCAAGAAGGAAGAGAAGCCTGCAGTGGAAAATAAGAAATATATTGCGATCGAAGGATAAATGTCCGGTAAATGATATGTAGAGATGGAAGTTTAAGTAATAGAAGGAGGAAGGACGTATGTTGATGCCCAGCATTTTTGGAGAAGATTTGTTTGATGATTTTATGAGAGATTTTCCGTTTTATGATGATAAACAAGCCCGCAAGGCGGAGAAAAAGCTGTACGGGCACAGAGGCAAAAACCTGATGAAGACGGACATCCGGGAAACCGACAGCAGCTATGAGATGGAGATGGATCTGCCGGGATTTACTAAGGATGAGGTGAAGGTTTCTCTGGAGAACGGTTACCTGACTATCCAGGCAGCTAAAGGTCTGGACCAAGACGAGCAGGAGAAGAAAACCAGCCGCTATATCCGCCGTGAGCGGTATGCCGGGGCCTGCGAGCGTTCCTTCTATGTAGGCGAGAACGTCACACAGGAGGACATCAAGGGCGAATTTAAACACGGTATCCTGCGGCTTTCCATCCCGAAGAAGGAGGAAAAGCCTGCAGAGCCGGAGAAAAAATATATTATAATCGAATGATAGAGAAAAGGGATTTAATTCCCGACGCTTTCTTTTGCGAAAAAAGATAAAAAGGAAAATCGGGGGCTGTGAGAGAAGAAGTATAAAATGCTTCACTTCTTTCGCAGCCCCCGATTTTTCGCATATACAACAGAATGATAAAGCCAATATCAAAGATTTTAAGAGAGCGTATTTGAAAATCCATTCCCATCCTCTATACGTTCTGCTTTACAGCATCTTGGGAACGAATTCATCTTACCGAATCGGACAAGCCCCGCCCGCGCACTCCGGATCTCCCAGATCCAGCTCAGTCTCCTCATGCTCATAGCGGGAGAGAAGGGAGGGATTAAAAGGCCGCATGGCCGCTTT
>CALWBS010000280.1 GCA_944376135.1 uncultured Enterocloster sp. | reverse complement strand
TTTATCTGGAGGAGCGGGAGGGAGCGCCGGGATTCGTTCCCGCAAGGCCGGAGTGGGCCCGGTATGGGACAGAGGAAGACGGACTTAAGACAGGCCAGGGAGCGGAAGGGGAGCTTCAGAAAGAGGAGCTTCACCTGGAGCGCGCCTTCCGGCTGATGCCCCATAAGCTGGCGGGAGAGGGGCATTTTATCGCCTCCCTGCGAAAAAGGGCAGGAGCCTGGCCGGAGGAGAGGGGGGAGGTGCGAAGCGCAGAGCGGGCGGAAAGCGGGAACGTCCGCCCGCCCCGCTATCTGGATAAGAAAAAACAGAAAGAGCTTTGGAATGCCTTTGCTTCTTTTCTTGCGGAGACACTAAAGGAACCGGGAGAACTGGAAAAAAGACGGGAATATCTGCTTTTTGGGGAGCAGCTCTATCTGGTTCCTCCCCAGATGCCGGACATGGACGGCATGAAAATCCTGCGGCCGGGCCTTCACATGGGGACCTTTAAGAAAAAACGGTTTGAGCCGTCCCACAGCCTGGCCCTCTGGCTGCTTCCCGGACAGGCGCGGCGGGTGCGGGAGCTTCCCGCAGATTCCCGGGAAGTACAGGTCTATCTGCGGGGGGAGTCCCTGGCCGGGGATGAAGCAAAGGGAGAGAAGGGCTGGATTTTAGTCACATGCGGCGGTTTTTCTCTGGGGTGGTGCAAGCTTGCGGGCGGGGTGTTAAAGAACCACTACCCGAAGGGACTTCGGTGGAACTGAAATGCTTTTTCTTCCCTGCCGCGTGGTCTACCAGCGCATCTTTTTTCAGAAAGCTGGCTCTCTTGACTGCGTCCATGCCGTAGCGGCTGCGGATGGTATCCACCGCTTCCTCAAATCGTTTTTTTCTGGCAGCCGCGGGGTCCTCAAACAGGCTCATCTGGACAAATTCCCGACCGGACAGCTTGCCGGCCCGGACGCCGATAAGGCGCAGGGGCGTCCCATCCCAGCACTCTGCAAGCAGACGGCAGGACTGCTCGTAGAGCTGGGAGGTGGAGTCGGTTGGCTCCTCCAAAAGGGCCTGGTGGGAGTGATCTTCAAATTTCCAGTCGCGCAGCTCCACGCACAGATTTCCGGCCAGGACCTGGTCGGCCCGAAGCCTGGCGCCCACTGTCTCGCAGAGGGAGAGGAGAACCTGGCGGGCGTCCGCGGGGGTTGTGATGTCCCGGGACAGGGTGATGCGGCTTCCGCAGCCCTTTCCGACGGGTTCCCGCTCCTCCACCGGGCTGCGGTCGATGCCGTTGGCGTACTGCCAGATCATAGAGGCGTATTTTCCGCCTAAATGCGCGGCAAGGAGGGAGGGGTCCGCAGCCGCCAGCTGGCCGATGGTGCGGATGCCCAGATTTTCCAGCCGCTTTCTGGCCGAATCTCCCACGGAGAACAGGCTGCGGATAGGCAGGGGCCACATTTTTTCCGGAATCTCTTCGAAAAACAGCGTGTGGCATTTGTCCGGCTTTTCAAAGTCGGAGGCCATCTTGGCCAGGAGTTTATTGGGAGCGATGCCGATGTTTACCGTAAAGCCCAGCTCGTCCCGGATGCGCTCCCGAATCCGGTCGGCAGTCTCGACGGGGGACCCAAAGAGGTGGATGGTGTCCGTCATGTCGAGAAAGGTCTCGTCGATGCTGAATTTTTCATGATCCGGACTGTACTCCTCCAGGAGAGCCATCATGCGCCGGGAGCACTGGATATAGAAATCAAAGCGGGAGGGCACCACCACAAGGCCGGGGCACTTGCGCAGCGCCTGGGCAAGAGGCTCCCCGGTGGAGACCCCGCACTTTTTTGCAAGGGGGGACTTTGCCAGCACAATGCCGTGGCGGGAGGCGGCGTCTCCGCCCACCGCAGAGGCGATGGTCCGCAGATCAAGGGCGTCCGGGTTTTGGCTTAAGCGGTACACACATTCCCAGCTTAAAAAGGCGGAATTCACATCAATATGGAAAATCAGGCGCTTTTTGTCATTCTGCTTCAAAGGAACTTCCTCCCTTCTGACATCTCTGGTTCTATCATACCAGAATGTATGTTCGGGTGCAAGAGCAGCCGCGAATAATTTACCGCCCCGGGGAATAGGATGGTAGAAAAGCGGCGGAAGGCGGCGCCCGATGAAGCAAATCGCGGGGATTTTTCTTTTGTGCTGTATAATTTTTGGAAGGGCGGCGGCGGTTCTGGGAGCCCAGGAAGCAGAGGAGGAGCTCTCCCTCCACGCTCAGTCCGCTGTGCTCATGGACGGGGACAGCGGCCGCGTACTCTATGAGAAGGAGGGGGAGACGGTGCGTCCCATGGCGAGTACCACCAAGATTATGACCTGTATTCTGGCATTGGAATACGGGAATATGGAGGATACGGTGGAGGCCTCCCGGGAGGCAGCTTCCCAGCCTGAGGTGCATCTGGGAGTCCGTGCCGGGGAGACCTACCGGATGGAGGATCTCCTCTATGCCCTGATGCTGGAGTCCTACAATGATGCGGCGGTCATGATTGCGGAGCAGATCGGAGGGGACGTGAAAGGTTTCGCCGCTTTGATGAACGAGAAAGCCCGGAGCCTGGGCTGCCTGGACACGTATTTTATCACGCCAAATGGTCTGGATGCCAAGGAGGAGGACGAGACAGGCAGAGAGCGGGTTCACTCTACCACGGCCAGGGATCTGGCGCGGATTATGGCTTACTGTGTCCGCGAATCCCCCAAACGGGAGGAGTTTTTAAAAATTACGGGGACGCAGAATTATTATTTTACGGACCTGGAGGAAACACGGTCCTTCAGCTGCTATAATCACAATGCCCTTCTCTCCTCCATGGAGGGCATGCTCTCAGGAAAAACAGGATTTACCGGGGGAGCGGGCTACTCCTATGTGGGGGCGGCGGAGAGTGAGGGGAGAACGTATGTGATTGCTCTTTTGGGCTGCGGCTGGCCTCCGCACAAGACCTATAAATGGGAGGATGCCCGGGAGCTGTTTGCCTATGGAAAGGAAAATTATGCGCTGCGCCAGGTGCTTTTTGAGAGGACATTTCCACGGGTGCTGGTGACAGGCGGACTTTATTGGGAGGAGAATACGGCGGGAGAGAGCGCCCGTGAGGAGGGCAGAGAATCGCAGGGCCGCAGGATCGAGATTTTTGGAGATATTCCCGGGAGTGAGGAGGGCATTACCCTGCTCTTGGGGGAGGGGGAGCAGGTGATGCGGCGGCTCATTCTGCCGGAAAGTGTGCCGGCCCCTGTAAAGGAAGGGCAGGAGCTGGGACGGGTGGAATACCTTTTGGAGGGCGAGGAGATTTTCAGCTATCCGCTTTTGGCCGCCGAGAATGTGGATAAAATGACACTTGGGACGGGATTGTCCTATGTGTGGGAGCTTTTCCTTCTGGGAGAAAAAATTTAAACTTTTCTTACGAATCCTTGTATTCTATGAACTTTGCCCCGTTTTGGTTGACATAGGAAGGCATTTGTCATTATAATAAGGTTAATGTCCAAAACCCGGGAAAGCGGGCGGGGACGGCCTTTTTACAAAGAGAGAACTGGCTTAGAGCATACAGGAGATAGACATAGAATGAAAGGAAGAATACATAAAAAGGGCCTGGCTTTGTTTTTGGCGCTGGTATTTGCAGCCCAGGGGCTGGGAGCGGGAAGTGCGCCTTTTCGCACCTTTGATTCCTATGCATATACAGGGGCAGCCACGGTGAAGGCTTCCTCTCTTAATGTCCGCAGCGGTCCGGGTACGGGATATTCGTCTCTGGGGCGGCTGGCGGCGGGGGCTTCCATCAACATTACAGGAGAGCAGCAGGGGACGGATGGGAACCTCTGGTATCAGATTCAATATACGGGAAGCGGCGGGGCGGTGAACACAGGCTATGTGTCCTCCCTCTACGTGCGCCTTCCCGTCTCCTATTCCACGGATGCGAATTTCGAAGCGTATCTGACGTCTCAGGGATTTCCGGAAAGCTATAAAAATGGACTCAGGCAGCTCCACGCCCAGTATCCCAACTGGGTATTTGTGGCGAAGAATACGGGGCTTGACTGGGAGGACGTGATTGAGAATGAGAGCCTCCTCGGCCGCAATCTGGTGTCGGCCTCCAGCATTTCTTCCTGGAAGTCCGTGGAGAGCGGCGCCTATGACTGGGACACCAGCACCTGGACAGGGCTTGACGGGAGCAGCTGGGTGGCGGCTTCCGAGGAGATTATCCGGTATTATATGGATCCTAGAAATTTCCTGGACGAGACTTACGTGTTCCAGTTTTTGTCCCATGAGTACGACGCGTCCACCCAGACCCGGGAGGGACTTGTCAATATGGTGGAGGGCTCTTTTTTATCGGGGACAACCACCTCCACGGGAACATCCGGCAGCGGCTCCTCCTACGGCCCGGGAGGGAGCTCTTCTTCCGTGTCTCAGGACGGCCCGGGGGTCAGCTCCTCTGACCGGGATGCGGTTACCGGCCCGGGAGTTCAGGGAAGCAGCAGCTCCTCCCAGAGCGCGGTGACTGTATCGCCGGATGGAAGCACAGGTTCTTCCCAGAACGGAAGTTCCTCCCAGGACAGCTCCGGGACGGGCTCTTCGGATGTGACGGTGAGCCTGGAGGGTCCCCATGCGTCGATTGCGCCCAAGGGAAAGAATTTGCTGACGGCTTCCGTGACTCTGGTGGGGCCGGGAGCGGATGACAGCTCCCGGACCAGCCAGGCAGTGCCGGGCACGCCGGCAGATCCTGCGGCTGCTCCGGGGGATACGTCTTCGGCCGGCAGTGCCGTGTCCTATGTGGATATTCTGATGACTGCGGCAGCCCAGTCCGGGGTGAGTCCCTATGTGCTGGCGGCCATGATTCTTCAGGAGCAGGGAAAGTCCGGGGGAACGAATCTGATTTCCGGAACGTATTCCGGCTACGAGGGATATTATAATTTCTTTAATGTGGAGGCTTACCAGTCCGGTTCCCTGTCGCCGACCGAGATGGGACTTAGGTACGCCTCGGAGTCCGGCTCTTACGGCCGCCCCTGGAATACAGTGGAGAAATCCATCCTGGGAGGCGCTCAAAATTATGGGGACAATTATGTGAAGGCCGGACAGAATACCTTTTATTTGAAAAAGTTTAATGTGCAGGGGGCGAATCTTTATAAACATCAGTATATGAGCAATATCCAGGGCGCTGCTTCCGAGGCCTCATATCTGGCCGGTGCGTATACGGAGCAGCTCAAAAATTCGGCTCTGGAATTCCATATTCCGGTGTATAATAATATGCCTGAGCAGGCCAGCATGGCGCCTACGGGAGACGGAAGCCCCAACAACAAGCTTTCGAGTCTCGGCGTGGATGGATTCAGCCTGACGCCTACCTTTAACCGGGATACGGAGAGTTATAATCTGATTGTGGATTCCTCCGTAAACCAGATTCAGGTGACAGCTGTGGCGGCAGACGGTACGGCTGCTGTGACCGGCGCGGGAAGTATCTCCCTGGCGAGCGGAGGCAATGATATTACCATATCAGTCCAGGCAGAGAACGGGAGCGTGCGCTCTTATGTCATCCATGTGGTGAAGCAGGATGGCGGCCCCACAGCGGGTAGCTCGGGTACGGGAACATACGCGCCGGGTTCCGGCACATCTGCGGGACCGGGCGGTTCGGGAGGGCCCGGGGCATCCGCCGAGGGCGGAACAGGACCCGGCGGGACGAATGTGACCATTGTGGAGGTTGAATAATAAGTAACAGTTTACACATCGGATGGACATTCAAGCTTCTTGTCCGGCCAAAGGCCGGACAAGAAGACAGGGTGCCGTGGGGTATGCCTGTCGTCTGAACTGTTACAATAATAGAGAAAGTGGGAATGATGATGACTAGACGAATCAGAATTTGGGCCGCCTTTTTGGCCCTTACCTGCCTGATGGCGGTTATGGTGCCTGCCCGGCTGATGACGGCATTTGCGGCAAATGGACGAATCGCCTTTTCTGACCCCTCGGGCAGTGTGGGAAGTCAGATCACTGTGAATATGGAGATTACGGACAGCGAGAATCTGGCCAGTGCGGATGTGATGCTGGCGTACGATTCCAATGTCTTGGAGTTTGTCAGCGGAACCAACGCGGAGGGAGGAGCCGGAGCCATCCGGGTTCACGGGGACGGGGGAACGCCCAACACCACCCGGCTGCGCTTTACCCTGACATTTAACGCCCTGACTGCGGGGACTACGAAAATCACGGTTACCAGCCAGGAAGTCTATGATTCCAATTCCCAGCTTGTGACCATTGAGCGCCAAGGTGATTCCACCGTTACGGTGGGGGCTCTGTCCACCGCGTCCAATGACGCCACGCTAAGTTCTCTGCAGGTTTCGCCGGGAACATTGACGCCGGCATTCTCCCCGGATGTGGACACCTACGCGGTGACCGTGGGGACGGATGTGGATAAGCTGATTGTCAGCGCGGAGTGCTCCAATGCGGATGCCACTAATGTGGTCAGCGGAAACGAGAATCTCCAAATGGGAGAAAACCGGGTGACCTGCCAGGTGACGGCTCCGGACGGGGAGACCGTGAAGGAGTACGTGATTGTGGTGACCAAGGCCGAGGGCGGTGCCAGCGCGGATTCCAGCCAGGCGGCAGGCTTCCCCATGCGGGTTTCCGAGCGGGTGATCACGGTGCTTGAGCCGGATGATTCCGTAGAGATTCCGGAGGGCTTTGTGGAGCGTACCATCCGCATGGACGGAAACGAAGTGACCGGCTGGGTATGGGGCTCTGA
>CALWBS010000279.1 GCA_944376135.1 uncultured Enterocloster sp. | reverse complement strand
TGACTCCTCCACCATGGTGAACAAGGGGCTGGAGGTCATGGAAGCCCGCTGGCTGTTCGGTGTGGGATTTGACCAGATTCAGGTGGTGGTTCAGCCGACCAGCGTGATTCACTCCATGGTCGAGTTTGCGGACGGCGCGGTAATCGCCCAGATGGGTACGCCGGATATGAAGCTTCCCATCCAGTACGCTCTGTATTATCCTGAGCGCCGGTATCTGCCGGGGGAGCGGCTGGATTTTGCAAAGATTGGAGAAATTCATTTTGAGGAGCCGGACTTCCGGACATTTAATGGGCTGGCGCTGGCCTACGAGGCGGGAAGGAAGGGAGGCACCATGCCTACCGTGTTCAATGCGGCCAATGAGCAGGCAGTGGCACTTTTCCTCGACCGGAAAATCCCTTATCTGGCGATTGCGGATCTAATCCAGGGGGCTATGGAGAACTGTTCCATGATGGAGGATCCCGGGGTTGAAGAGATCCTGCAGGCCGAGAGACAGGCCAGGGGATATGTGGAGCGCACATCTGGCAGAAAGCAATTTTCAAACACGCTCTAAGGAAAATAAGAGCAGAGAGAGGACGACTGGATGAGTTTACTTTTGGCAGTGCTGATTCTGGGAGTGATTATTTTAATCCATGAATTCGGCCATTTTTTGCTTGCGAAGCTGTGCGGCATCGGCGTGCTGGAGTTTTCCCTGGGAATGGGGCCAAGACTGCTTTCTTTCCAGAAGGGGGAGACCCGCTATTCCATTAAACTGCTTCCTTTCGGGGGATCCTGCATGATGCTGGGGGAGGATGAGGATGCCTCAGACCCCAGAGCTTTTAATAATAAGCCGGTGTTCTCCCGCATCCTGGTGGTGGCGGCAGGGCCGGTATTTAATTTTCTTTTGGCCTTTCTTCTGGCGATGATTCTGGTGGGAACCACGGGGCGTGCCACCGCCCGGGTGGCGGATGTGCAGGAGGGATATCCGGCGCAGGCTGCCGGCATTCAGGCTGGGGATGTGATCACACGGGTCAATGGGCGCGGCGTCCATTCGTACCAGGATTTCAGTTTTTACCTCTATACACACCCCAACCGGGAGCTTGCGGTCACCTGGAAACGGCAGGGCGAGGACGGGAGGGCACAGACCATGAAGGCATCCATCACTCCCATGTACTCCCAGGAGACCGGGCAGTATCTGGCGGGAGTGGTTTTTGATGCCCGTCTGTATCCCGCAGAGGGCTTTTTCCAGCTTGCGCTCCAGTCCGTGTACGAAGTGCAGTTCTGGATTCGGTATGTGCTGGACAGTTTTTATATGATGTTCCATGGAATGGTGTCCATGGATGATCTCAGCGGCCCGGTGGGGATTGTGAGCGCCATTGACACGACGGTGGAGGAGGCTTCCCCTTACGGGACGGGAGCGGTGCTTCTGATGCTCATCAATTTTTCGATCCTTTTAAATGCAAACCTGGGGGCGCTGAATTTATTTCCTCTGCCTGCACTTGACGGCGGGCGGCTGGTGTTTTTGCTTCTTGAGCTCATCCGGGGAAAACCCGTTGATAAGGAGATTGAGGGAAGAGTCCATATGCTGGGGCTTCTTATTCTTCTGGCGCTGATGGTGCTGATTCTGTTTAACGATGTGAGAAAGCTGATATAAGGAGAAAAGTCGTATGACCAGAAAAAATACAAGGACAATCTGGGTGGGAGGGCGTCCTATCGGAGGGGGAAATCCCATTCTGATTCAGTCCATGTGCAACACAAAAACCGAGGATGTGAGAGCCACAACTGAGCAAATCCTGCGTCTGGAGCGGGCAGGATGTGAAATTATCCGTGTGGCGGTGCCCACCATGGAGGCAGCAGAGGCTATAAAGGAGATTAAGAAAGAGATTCATATCCCCCTGGTGGCGGATATCCATTTTGACTACCGTCTGGCTCTTGCTGCCATGGAAAATGGGGCGGATAAAATCCGCATTAATCCGGGAAATATCGGAGATAGAGCGCGGGTGCAGGCGGTGGTAGATGTGGCGAAGGCGCGCCGGATCCCCATCCGCGTGGGGGTCAACAGCGGTTCCCTGGAGAAGGAAATTCTGGAAAAATACGGCGGCGTCACCGCGGAGGGCCTGGTGGAGAGCGCCCTGGACAAGGTGCACCTGATTGAGGAGATGGGCTGGGATCAGCTTGTCATCAGCATCAAGTCCTCGGATGTGATGATGTGCGTGAAAGCCCATGAATTGATTGCGGGAAGGACGGATTATCCCCTTCATGTGGGCATCACGGAGGCGGGAACGGTATATGCGGGGAACATTAAGTCTTCGGAGGGCCCGGGGATTATTCTTCACGAGGGGATCGGAGACACGATTCGGGTTTCCCTCACCGGAGATCCGGCGGAAGAGGTAAAGACCGCCAAATTGATCCTCCGCACCTTAGGCTTAAGGCAGGGCGGCATCGAGGTTGTGTCCTGTCCTACCTGCGGGAGGACGCGGATTGATCTCATTTCCTTGGCAGGACAGGTGGAGGCCATGGCCGCGGAGTTCGACGACCTGGACATCAAGGTGGCTGTCATGGGATGCGTGTTGAATGGCCCCGGGGAGGCCCGGGAGGCTGACATCGGAATTGCCGGGGGGGTCGGTGAGGGATTGCTCATCAAAAAGGGACAGATTTTGCGGAAGGTGCCTGAGGCCGAGCTTCTTGCCGCCCTGCGGGCAGAGCTTTTGGCTATGGCAGAGGAACGAAGGAAGTAGACAAACATATGGCAAAAGACTTTTTAGAGGTATTTCCCACATTAAATATAGCTCAGCCTTTAAAGGACCTGCTGGCCCTGGTGCAGGTGGAGAAGGTTTCTTCCTCCCGGGACAGGAGCCGGATCCGCATTTATTTAAACAGCACCCGGCTGATTCACAAGCAGAATATCTATGATCTGGAGCGGTGGCTCAAGGATCAGCTTTTTCCCTCCAAGCAGATTTCCATACGGATTCAGGAGCGCTACCGCCTGTCCGACCAGTATACGCCCAAGAAGCTTTTGGAGCTATACAAGGACAGCCTTCTCCTGGAGCTCAAGAATTACAGCATGATTGAGTATACCATGTTCCGCAAGGCGGACATCGTCTTTGAGAAGGAGGACCGGATGGTGCTCACCGTGGAGGACACGCCGGTGAACCGGACCAAGACGGCGGAGCTAAAGCGGGTGCTGGAGAAGGTCTTCGGAGAGCGGTGCGGTCTCCCCGTGGAGGTCAAATTTCAGTATGTGCCGGCAAAGCCCAGCAACCGCCGGCAGATGCTGGAGGAGAAAATCGCCCGGGAGGCCCTGGCAGCGGCCGGATACGGAGCATTTGAAAATGGAGCCGCAGGGGCGAAGGGACCGGTTCTGGAGGCGCCGCCGTGGATGGAGGGGAATGCTCCCTTGGCGGAAAGTTCGGCCGGAAGCGGGCGAGCTTCCGACCGCAGCGGTGCGGCCGGGTATGGACAGGCTGCCGGATACGGTGCAGGCAGCAGTGCTGCGGGGAATGGCGCGGCCGGAAGAGAAGTGAAGGGCCGCGCAAACGGTCAGGCATCCGGTCAGGCGGGAACAGCCGGAGCCCTCCGGGAAATGGGAGCCGGCGCTGCCGGAAGCGTGAAACCCTTTGGCCGGCAGGACGCAGGCGGGGAAGCGTTTCGCTCTGGACGGACAAAGAAGGGCTGGGGCCGGGAAAAGAGCGAGTTTTCCCTCAAACGCTCCAACAACCCCGACGTGCTCTATGGCCGGGATTTTGAGGACGATTTTATCGAAATTGAGCAGATTGACGGGGAGATGGGGGAGGTGACCCTTAAGGGGCAGGTTTTGACCTGTGAGAGCCGGGAACTGCGCAGCGGCAAGTTCATCCTGACTTTCGATGTGACGGACTACACGGATACCATCACCGCGAAGATGTTCATCCGGCCGGAGCTCTTTGAGGAGGTAAAATCCATCATCAATGTGGGCATGTTTTTGAAGATTAAGGGCGTGACCACCATTGACAAATTTGACGGGGAGCTGACTCTGGGCTCTATTGTGGGCATCAAGAAAGGAGAAGACTTTACCAGCCGCCGAATGGACAACAGCCTGGAGAAGCGGGTGGAGCTCCACTGCCACACCAAGATGAGTGATATG
>CALWBS010000278.1 GCA_944376135.1 uncultured Enterocloster sp. | reverse complement strand
CCATCTCCAGGTCCTGCCGCAGGCGGCTCAGCCACACATTCTCCTCCCCAGGCAGTTCCTTCTGGATGATTACCTGGGTGGGAAACACAGCCCCCTCCACATAGTAGATGCCGGGGAACGCCTGCTCTATCCGCGCTCCGTAAAATCTCTCCAAAAAACGAAATAACTTTCGTGGATAATGGTTTCCCACCAGAGTCAGCGTGATCTCCTCCGGCAAAACCGCGTCCTCCCGCTCAGTGCGGGACTGGAGAATGGAGGCATAGCTCACCGCCTGGTAGTACGTGCGCACTGTAAGACTTTCCCAAGGATTTTTGTACTCCACGATGTTGAACCTTCGGAAAATCTGCCCGATGTTCTTCCGAATGCGATACCCCGGCTCCTTTTTGATAATCAAAGTATCGGCGCGCAGGGGACCGTCCGTTAAGTTGTATTCTTTTAAAAACTGCAGATATTCGGCCTCCTCAGAAAGCTCGATCTGCAGGACGGCCTGGAAGGCCGGATGCCACTGCAGGAGTGACCGGTTCATCCGCATTCCTCCCTTATAGTATACGAAAATAACATGCCTTTTTCAATTCCATTTCTAAATTCATCTGGGAAATCGCTGCCGCTTCGCAGCATCCGAAAACATGTCTGACCATCCGGCTGAAGCAGCCGTCAGACCGGCCCGGACAGGGCCTTAGAAAGTTTGAAATCATTTCTCGAACTGCACGGGAATCTCCCGATGCCATTACTATAGCACAGGGAGACAGGAATGGCAAGATTTTTTCTTTGGAAGTCAAGGCGGAACAACAGCCTATCTAAAAAGCGCAAAAAGCAGCCCATACCGCATTTTTCATTTCGCGGTACAGGCTGCTTCGCCGTCCCGGCACAGATGCCGGGACCTCTGCGTCTATTCATTTCTGCCGCGTTTATACCGGCAGCTGTTTTTGGCGGTTATTTCTTCTTTCGCCATTTCTTGAGCGGCCCTAAGAAGAGCAGGGCTGCCAGTCCGACCAGAGATACGAAGAACAGAATCGCGTACTGCAAGATCTTGCTCTCGTCTCCTGTCTTGGCCACAATGCGCCGGATTAAAGGCACTTCCGGAATGTCAAGGTTGGGCTGTTCCCCAACCACAACCGCAGTGCTGCCGCCTCCGCCTGCACCGGGGCCTCCGCCGGAGGTATCCACATAGCGGTGACCGCCGCCTCCGCCTCCATTGCTTCCGCCTCCGCCGCCGCTGCTTCCGCTGCTGCCGCGGTAGTTGACAAAGAGCGCCTGTGCAGTCCCTCCTGCGGGGATTGTCCCCTGGCTTCCCTCCGCGCTGGTGTGGTAGCCGTTTTCATCGGCCTCCACCTCCGTCACGGTATAGGCCATGCCGCCGGGCAGGCCGCTCGCCGTCACGGACTCGCCGTCCGCCAGGGTGAAGGTGGCCGTACCGTCTGCAAAGGTCATGCCGCCGTAGGTTCCGTCGATATCCGCCGCCCGCAGGGTCACGCCGTTTACAACCGTATCCTGCATTGTCACGGTAAATGTGAACCGGCAGGTTCTGTCTCCCCGGCTTCCGGTGACATTTTTCGCAACGGTCAGGCTTCCCTGCTCCACATTCACCAGCTCCAGGCCGTTCTCCCCGTGGTAGCCGTCGTAGCCGGTCACATTCTCCTCCTCCACCCAGTAGGTGTACCGGCGTCCCTGTAAGTCAAACTCCGGAAGGCCGCTGTAGGTGAAAGTCCAAGTATCCGTGTCCGTATTGCTCCAGACAGGCTCCACGCTTAGCGGCCCATCGGTCTGCTGGCCCTCCGCCTGCCGGTACAGGAAGATTGTCAGGCTGTCCGACCGGTTGGCGCCGCTGTCCTCCCAGGTCTTCGTCCCTGTAACGGTCAGGCTTTCGTTGGTGCGCAGGTTGGTAAAGTCCGTGCCGCGCTCCGCATTCCCCGGAATTACCTGGCTGGGGGAAGCGGTCTGCAGGACATAGCCGTCGGGCACGGTCTCAGTCACGTAGTAGTAATACGTATAGCCTCCGTCGTCTGTGGCAGGCAGGCTTTCGTAGATATAGCTCCAGGTGTCTCCCTGGGTCTTATCCCAGGTAAGTTTGCCGCCGTCGGACGCCAGCATATCCGGCGTCACCTCCTGCCAAGAGGCATTAGAGGGACTCGCTTCGCTGTAGTCGCCGTCTGTGAGGCTGGCGAGCGCATTGCTGTCCGTACTGCGGCGCAGGTGCAGCGTCAAATCAGCCGGCCTGCGGCCGTCGGCATCGCCGTCGTCCCGCCAGGTCTTGGTTCCCGTGAGGTTGGTGCGCCGTATGTTGCTGATGGTGTAAGCGGGCTGTTCGTCCTTCTCCTGCTTCTCTGCGGTGTAGTGGATGATGTAGCGTTCATCTTCCGTAAGGCTCTCCACGGGTATGCCGCCGATAGACAGCTCCCTCACCGTGTAGGTGATTCGGTCTCCGTCTGCGGTAAAACGCGGGAGGTTGGTGAAGGTGCCGCTCCAGTTGCCTGTATTTAGGATCAGGGTGAGCGGCTTTTCAGGATCTTCTCCACTATACCCCACAATATCCTTATTGGTCACCGGTTCCGGAGTATTCTCATTTACGCTTCGGTACAGGCCTACGCTCACCTCCTTTTGATCATCACTCGGCACATCTCCCCAAATTTTTTCCACCGGCACTCGGGTGAGGAGGGTGTTGGTGATGGTGACCGCCGCATCCCCGTTTGTAATAGTTTCAGAATAATATCCATCGGGCACAGTTTCCTCAACCTTATATTCATACATCTCGCCCGCATCATTAAACTTTGCTAGATTTCTGAATGTATACTCCCACTGGTCCGTATTTCTAGTTAAGAAGTTCATCAGACGAGCAGCCAGGTCTCCGCTGTCAATCTCTATCGGATTCGCAATGCCTTCCGCATTATACTTAACCCACTCATCCGAGCTGTTCGCCAGTCTTTGATATAGCGTCAGTGTAATTGTTCCCGGCCTCCATCTGTCCGCATCGCCGCCGTCTTCCCAATTTTTTGTAACCGTCAGCTCTGTTGTTCCGTTCAAGCGGTTGGTAATCGTCAAATGATCTGTACTATAGTTTGGAACATATTCCGCTTCACCTGCCTGGAATGGGGAGGCTATTGCGGGGCATTCTTCCACCACCTGGTATGTATACTTCGTTCCATCCTCGTTTGCATAGGGCAGATTTTCGTATACATACTCCCACTCAGAAAGAGTCGTATTAACTGTAGTGCGTTCAGGTTGTACTGGCTTTCCGCTCTCGTCTGTCACCTTTTCCCAACTCTCATTCAGCTCATAATCCGGCGTGGGATCCTCATGTCTGTACAGCATCAGCGTCAGACTATCCGGACGGGTACCATATTCATCATTGTTGTCCTTCCAGATTTTTTTCACTGCAACGTCAGTGCTTGCAATGTTGAGAATCTTCGAAGCGAACCCGCTGGCACCATTTTGGTGCGTATGATGGATTGCCAGAATACCGCTATCCAGAGCAATACTGCTTATATCATTGTCACTGTTATTCGTCACAAAATAGTCTCCCACCGAGCGCTCCAGAGCAAAGTAATAATACGGCTTGTTATCCTCACCATACTTTGGCAGGTTCTCTATCTTTCTTTTCCATCCGTTCGCAGAGTTTAGCATAACCACGTACTGGTCATCCGGTTTCTCCGTGCTTTCAATCGGGTCGTTCTTTGATACCCGCTCCGCATTGCTGTCGGTGCTGATATCGGGCACTTCCGCATTTCCGATTGAATCTGTCGTCCGCCAGACTTCCGCTATCACCGCTTTCTTATTAAAATTATTCGGCGCTCCCCAGACCTTTTCGACTGTCAGCGATGTCACCGCCGTATTGGTAAAGATATGGTTAGGATATTCCGGGCCGGTTTCCGGCGGTGTTGCATCGGATTTCGTCGCCAGCTCATAATCCACCTTGATGAAACCTGTATTTCCCAGCGTCTCCACTACCCGATATTGGGTCGGAGCGGTTCCGCCTTCCCCGCGGTAACTTCCCGGCATGTACTCAGGGACTTCTTCCCAGACCGCTTTCCATTTGTCATATTCGTAATACGGAACTTGCGTATTCTGTGGATTTGACGTGCCTTTCAGCGTAATCTTCGCAGGCGTCTCGAATGATTTCCAATCCGTCTCCGCAGGCCGCTGGGCATCGCTGGGAGTAGCAAGGTACTGAAGCTCCAGAGTGACTGGCGTTGTCTCCTGGCCTGTACCTCTCCAACGCTTCTCTGCATAAACCTTCGTTGTCTTGAGCCGGTTGGTAACCACTGTACTTGGGGTGGCCGTCTTCGCAGCCAAACCGCCTTGTCCGGCATTGCTGTAGGATGCAGTGTAAGCGTTCTTATAGTAGCCGTCTGAATCCTCTATCCGGTATTTGCCTGAAATACTCTCCTGGCCGTTCTTCGTCTCAGTCACATATCCCGGCTCCAGCTCCTGCGCCCGATACACATAAGCATTACCGCTGGCATCCGCTGCCGGCAGGCCGCTGACCGGCAGCGACGCAGACTCTCCCGTGCCGATCACATCAATGATCAGCAGTTCTCCGTCCGCATTTCGGACATCCGTCCAATCTGTTTCTTCCGTTTTTCGCTGCACCACAAAGCTCGTCTTCCATCCGTTTCCTCCTTCTGTGGACGGCCGGGTGCCATAGATATTTTCGTTATCTCCCTCCCAGCTCTTTGTAACTGTAAAATCTGTTGTCCGAATACGGTTTACATGGCGAACCGTCGTATAGGTGTTCTCGCCGCCGCTTGCATAGCCCGGTGAGAAGAGCGAGTTTGGATCGAACGTATAAGTATAATTTTTCAAATTACTATTTGCATGTTCATTTACACCAACCCTAACGCTGCCCTCTCCCGTTCCATACGCGATTTGCTTCTCCACAACCCGATACGTCAGATGCGTGGTAGTGTCGTTCCCATTCTTTTTTATTCTGCGGGGCAGATCTTCAAAATAAAATACCCTGTTCCATACCGTTTCATCTGTCACAGAAGCCATCCCAGATTCAGGAAGCGTGCGGGTAAACCGGTAATCGTTTTTAAAAATATCATCAAAATTCTCCCTCAGCGCCTCCTTAAAATATGTTTCCGCCGGCTCCCATTCACTGCTCGTTATCTTTCCATCGGCACCCCGCTCCGCCACCTGCAGTTCAAACGTAACCCGCAGCTGATAACCCAGATAGTCCTCCGTTATTGGCTTTCCTTTATCGTCCTGCCATACCTTGGCATAGGGCTTATCGGGAACCTGGAGGGTATTCGTCAGATCCCGCATCGTGATTTTGGTAACAGCCTCCTCTGTTTCTGTTCTTTCGGAGATCACCTTTCCCCCTTGGGGTTCCACGCGGTATTCCTCGTTGGTCGAATTCTCCTGCATCAAATATATCCACTCCATGCCATTGGGTGCATAGCGTTCCAGCGGATTTTCCTCTGTCCCCTCTATCGTATAGGTCCATTGGCCGCTCTCGTTCGTCTTCCATACTATCGTGTAACGGGATCTGTCCACTATCTGCGGACTTGCATAGGATCCGATTCCATTTTCCTGATCCGGCTGGGGAAGCGCATATCGCTGCAGAGTAAAGGTAAATCCGTGCTCCTCCAGCTCCTTTTCCACATCGTCCCCCGCATTGCTGTCTGTCGCGGGCCGCAGGCCAAAGACATTATTAAAATCATCCCACACCTTAGTTCCTGTGATGATCACGGTATCATTCGTGTGAATCTTGTTGACAAAGGTTGCCTGGGAAGGGGTCCCCTTCTCTGCATTGGAGGCGGTAGCAGGAGACAGTGTTTTTCCGGTCTCTTTGCTGGTCGTCACCACACGTTGGCTCGAACCCTCCGGGAATACCTCCGGATTCACAGGCGGATTCTCTGTATTCTTTATGAACTCTTCCGCCTGTTTTTGGGTCATATCCTCTTCCGTCACCCAGGTATTGTACCCCTGGAGATTATTCCGCAGCTCTGCGGCCATATACTCATACTTAGAGCCGTTGGGCGCATAGACGGCAAGCGCGTCAACCGTTCCTGTCCACTCCAGAAGCCCCTCTGTCTTTGCGGAACTGTCATTCTCCGCACTATCAAACTTGTCTCTCACATCATCAGAGTCCCAGATGAGCTGATTTCCCGTATCCACCAGCTCCCACTCGCTGGGATTGCCATCATTTTTTGTGAATCTCCGGTACAGCCGGAACTGAACCGCCGGGTAGCCGGATGACGGATCGAATCTCCCATCAGCCCCCGTTTCTCCGGGCAGATACAGGAATTTCTTTATGGTCAGGTGCGCGCCCTGATTCTGCTTATAACGGTTATTTACAATATAGGTTTCCGTTCCATCCGAATCCATGGGGTCGTAAATAGCGCCGTCCTGGAAATTTCCTTTCCAAGCAGTCCCTTCTCCTATGCCCGTCTCCTTCAGAACATAGTGGTAGAGACGTCCCTGCTCGTCATACCTCGGAAGCAGTTTCTGCTCTTCCGGATTCTCTGCGTCAAATTCCACGCTTCCGTCATCATTGACCCTCATGACGTTTTGTCCTTCATAGGCGATTGTGAATGCATAGGAGCCGTTGGCATACAGCGCGTCCCACTTTTCTATGGTCAAGACCGCAATTTCTTTTCTTTTTCCATTTTCGTCTGTATCCCAGACCTGGTCTGATTTGCCTTCTTCTGCTTCTTCGTGAAGTTTGTCTCTTTTCACATAGCGGTTCAACGCGAAGGCAACCGGCGGCAGATTCACCCGCTCATATCCGGAGGGAAGCCCGCTCCATATCTTTCTTCCGGTAATGGAGACAGTCCCCTGGATGCGGTTGGTAAATGTTCCGTTCTCTGCAAGCGCCCATGTGGATTCTGCGTCCCCCTCTTCCGTGACGTCATACATCCAGCCGGATGCATCATTCTCATGCGTCTCATCCGGCCCATTTACCGTTCCCACCTGCTGTACGCCGTCCAATGAAACATCCAAGCCTGCGTCCTCGCCGGGAGCGGGAATCCCTCCACTCACGATTTTGGGGACGCTGTAAACGGCCGGCTGATAGCCAAAGCTTTCCGCGTTCACCGCCGTCCGCTCCACCGCATAATAGATGTATTCATACCCTTCCGGATCGTATTTATCCACATCCTCTAAAAGCACATGCCAGTGGTGGTCATCGTCATAAAGATTCCCTTCCTCTCCTTCAATATACAGGGCATCCGCATTTACCCATCGGTAATCCTTTTTATATACCTCTGCCTCCGCGCCCGGCTTTTGGCTTACGCGATAAATATCCAAATACAGATCCGGGCGCAGATTAGAGTCGTTATTGTAGGAATCCTCCCACTGCTTATGCCAAAGTACATCTTTCTTTCCGGACAATGTGTTGCGGACCGTAATCGACTGGTTATCCGTATCGTGCAGTTCAGACACCTCGTACTCGGGGGCTCCATATAATGTTGTGTACGGGTTCAAAAGCTGGCGGATTTCCTCTACTGGTGGATACACTGCTTGCAGGCCTTCTAAGGTCACTGTCTTCTTTTTTCCGTTTTTTTCCAAAACCCAGACTTCCTTCACCTCATAGTGGACGATCTGACCGGAAGCATCGTATTTTGGCAAGTTGTAGAAATAAAGAGCCTGCTTATCCTCTTTCAAATCAGTCAAAAGCAGCTCCTGCACGGAGGATGCGACCGTATCCGCTTCGTCTACCTCGGGATTATTGCTTTCAGCAAATGTATAAATGGGAACCCATTCGCTGCCTTCTCCGCCAATTTGTATGGCATCCCCGTTTTTATTAAATTGAGTGATTTCGTATCCCGCACCTGCATGCGCTTCCGTAAACTGAAGCCGAATTGCCGGATAAAGCGTTACCCCATAGCCTTCCTTAAGCTTCTTCAAAGCTTCCTGCAGAGCTGTCCTTCGCTCTCCCGCCCCGTCATCCCACTCCTTCGTCACAGTCATATTGATGTGGCCCAGGCGGCGATTAACAATGGTATGGAAATAAGTCCCTTCCAGATTTACCGCCTCAGGATATGTAACCTGGTATCTGTGATTGTCTGTTTCTACGATCCAAATGTCACTATTTTCCGAAATCTTCTTAATATTATAGGATGATTCATCTCCTTCCACGGAGAGTTCCCGCACATATACTTCGCTAGGATCATTCTCTCCAATTCCCACAAGCTGCTGCCATACGCCCGCCTCCCCCAGCGTTACGGGCTCTCCAATTTCCTGGCCATCCGCAGTATACACCTGAATTTTCACGGGCAGCCTGTGCTGTACATCATTGTCATCGATCCACTGTTTGCGGACCATAATGGTAGTTCCGGGCCCCTCTCCATTGAGCACTGTGGTAATATAATTTTGTTCCGAGTCCCGTGTAATCTCATAGGTCGGATTCCCTCCCTGCTCAAGAAGCAGATATTCATACTCACGCCCTTCCCCGTCAAATTCCGGCAGTCCTTCTACCTCTGCATGCCAGGGGGCATCTTCCTTCCAGCGAATGCCGTCCCTACCGATTTCCTTCCAGTCCTCGTCCTTCGTCCCATCCAGCGTAAATTCCAGATAGGGCTTCAAATTCTCTGTTACATCTGTCCCGCTGTGGATCTGATAAATAGAAAATGTAACCGGTTCTTTTTCTCCTGCCTCAGGCTTGACCCTATCTCCGTTCTCTACCCAGTATTTATCTACCGTATAGCTCAGTTCATTTTCCAGCGAATTCGTAATATGATTCACATAACTGCTGCTGGCAGTCCCTACCGTATCCGGCTCGGAGGAATCCGCCCGGTAAATCATGCTTCTGCCGTTTTGGATAAGTTTGAATGTATCTCCCTTCAGCAGATTATCTGTACTTTCACCTTGGAATACGCCGGTTTCCACCCAGCGGTATTCCAGGGCCCGTCCTCTTTCATCATATCGATTGACAGTGACGGCAGCGGTCCGGCTGTTCATGGTCTCTGCGTAGAAATCTTCCAGCTCCGCGGTTATGGTTTTTCCATTTTCATCATACACGTCCTCCCAGGGAGCATCTGGTCCCGCAGAGCGGGACTGAAGCGTGAGCTCTATCCGGACATCGTCCAGCTCCGACTGAAAAGCCAAAGCCTCCCATTTTTTGTCCGCCTCCACGCGCACGGTATCGGTAATACGGTTGGACAGGGTGCCTCTGTTATAAAGATATGTATCCCCTGACTCCCGTTTTCCATCGGATGTAGTCGCATTGTTTTCCGAATCCCAGACCGTATCGGTTATCGTTCCATCCTCCGAAATACTTCCAAGCACCTGCTCATACTGCGCCGTTCCTTCTCCCGCATCCAAATACTCGCGAAGCACATAGACATACCGGTATCCTTCATTGTCATATTTGGGCAAATCCTCCAGCTGCGGATCGCTGATTGTATAGGAATCCTGATTTTTCGACAATGGAATGGTAATTATTTGGTTGTCTCTATTACGCACGGGCGCCGCTGTTGTATAGCTGGATCCATCCCGGTATCGCCAGAGCTGGAATTCGCCCCCGGGCCGTTTCCCCTTATCTCCTGTATCCAGCCATGTCTTAGTTGCCGTATACCCCGTACTCCCGCTTAATGTTAAATAAATCGTCCCCCCATCATGCAGGCGTTCGGTCTCAGCCCCAAAGTTGGGTGCGCTGCTGTTGTCATAAGAAATGGCAAAATAATCGCCCTCGTCCAGTGCGTCTATCTCAATTTCCCGATTCGCATCCATATCCGTGACCCATGCCATGATTTCTGTCCCGTCTAACCGGTATTTCCACAGGCCGGAAATTGTAATGGTACCGGAAGTCGGATTCTCCGGGTCATCCGGATTGGAGCCGGGATCCTTGGTTATCGTAATATTCGTTCCAGGGATCTCATTTAATGGATACTTTCCATCATATGTACCGTCATAAAATACCTGAAGCTCAAGCGATTCAAGCACCGCATTTACAATTCCTTCTGCGCTCTCTAGTTCTCCCCATCGCAGGGTCAAATCAAAGGAAAAGTCTGTCAGAAGAACATAATACCATCCTGGCTCCGTAATATTGCCGTAGATTCCGCTCTCTATCTCTTCCTGGGCAATCTGCACCAACGCATAGTTTTCCCCAAACTCTCCCGGCGGATCTGACGGGACAAGCTGCCACTCCACCTGATAATACGAAGTCGTCTCCTCTTCCATTTCCGGATCCGTTGTATAGGAAATCCAGGAAGGCATGAGATGGTCTCCCTCTATCTCTTCCCCGACAATTAAGGTTGGGGAATCCGTATCATCATTGATAGCCGTTGCCCCCGGCGGGCTATTAATTCCCAGCCTTTGCCTGTTCTCTTCCGTTAAATCCACCCAATCCGTTGAAGCCGCCTCGTCTCCTTCCAGAAGATTCCCGTTTGCGTCTGTCTGCTTCAGGCGGAACTGAATTTTATATCCCGGGTATTGTTTAGGTCTTACACCTGCCTCATTCTCATTGTCTATCCAAAAATACTTCTGCTCTACCGTATCCCTGTTTTTGACAGCCACCACACCGTCCGGCAGATACGTTAGGATTATTCGCGCCGCAGCTTCCCGGCTCTGCTCTGCCTGATACTCCTCCCCAGCCCCCGGAACCGCCGCGGCCGTAACCGTCAGACGGATCTCCACTTCCTTTATTCGGGGTTCCGAAGCGAAGAGCTCTTCCAGCGTAACATTTCCTTCCTCTCCTTTTTCCCCATCCCGGGCCTTACCCAAAAGGGGCATGACGGACAGACGGGCGCGGCTGATCTCGGCCACTGGCTCTACCGCCAGATTTTCCGTCTCTCTCGGCACGGCTTGCTGTGCCGCTTCCTCCGGCGCACTCTGAACCGCTGCCGCATTCTCCTCCGCTGCGGGCTGCGCTTCCCCGGTAAATACCTCTGTCAGCGTCAGCCCATCGCGGACCACCCGGACCGTCAGATCCATATCCGCCATCTCCTCCTCCAGCTCGTCCTGCTCCCGCAGAAGCGTGAAGGACAGATTCTGCGCGTCCGCCTTCTCAATCTCTGTGATCCGTGCATCTTCAGGCATGCCTTCTAGGACGGCAATCTCTGTGCCGCCCGCCCGCAGGGCATTCGCTGTCCCGTCATATGCAACCGTCCCCTCCGGCAGCGCCAGCTCCGGCGGCAAAATCAGTTCAAAGCGGAAGCTCTGCTTTGCCGTATGGAGAACGCCGGTCTCCTCCCGGTTCTGCGAAACCGCGCGCAGGCGGAACACGGCCTCCTCCTGGCCGTCCGCGGTCTCCCCTGCACTCCGCGCCTGCGTCTCCACCGGCTCCATCTCCATCTCCCATCCAAACTCGGCGATAAACACCATGGGCCGCGCGTCAATCTCAATCACCGCGTCCCCGTCATAGCGCACCTGGCTGGAGGTGGCGGTGCTGGCGGTCGCCGTGCTGACCGTGGCGATGTCCACGATGGGCGCAGGAACCGCTTCCACATCCTCCGGCTGGCTGGGTGTGGCTATACCGTCAATTTCCCTATCTGTTTCGGACGCATTAATTCCTCCTTTTTCTTCGTCTTCACTATCTTCTCCAAGAGAAATAGTATCGTTTTCTTCGTCAGATACCTCCCCCTCCAGAGTTTCTTCCCCTGCGGCTTCGCCGGAATCGGCGCCGTCCGATGCAGGATTTTCTCCTGACTCGCCCGACTGGCTCTCGTCCGGCTCCTCCCCGCTTCCATCTCCAGGCTTCTGGCCTTTGTCTTCCTCCGGCTCCTCCTCCGGGTCCTTCTGCGTGTCCTCGTCAAAATTTTCTCCCGTACCCCCGGTCGGCCCTTTCCCGGAATCGTCTCCTAACTCCTCGTCCGGCTCTTCTCCCGCTCCTTCGTCCTGCCCATCTTCTTTCTCGGTTTCTTCCTCAGATTCCTCCTGTTCTTTCTCTGGCTCTTCCCCTATCTCTTCCACAGGTTCGTTGTCAAAGATGGAGTCCTGACTTGTCATACGCAGCATAGAGGTCGCCTTGCGGAAAGCGGGCGCCGCCGCAACACGAGGCCAGCTCTTTACCGAGCGGCCGACAGCGCTGGAAACCTCCGTGCCGCCGTCGGAATCACTCCCGCTTCCGGCACTGTCCTCGCTTCCGGCGCTGTCCCCGCTTCCGGAATCACTTCCGCCGGCCGCGCTGTTCCCTCCTTCGGAATCACTCCCGCCTCCGGCGCCGTCCCCCTTATCTGAGGTGCCTATATCCCCGGAATCCGCCGAAGAATTCTCCCCTTCCCCATCTGAATTTTCTTTCTCCGCATTCCCTTCGTCCGAGCTGTCTCCCGAAGCATCTTCCACTCCTTTTTGTTTGTTTTCTCCTTCTTCTCCGTCGTCAAAAGCGCCGTTCTCCTCCCCATCCGATGGCGCGCCTTCTCCCTCCTCGGGCACATCTTCCGAACCGCTTTCATCCGTTCCCGGCGCTTCTTCCTCATGAAAATCTTCGGGAACGTCTGTGCCTGCTGAACCGCCTTCTGCATTCTCCCCGTTTTCACCGCCGGGAACTGCTTCCCCCGACCCACCGGTTCCGGTTCCTCCGGCCGAACCGCTTCCGCCGCCGTTTATGCCCGGCGCCGGAGCTGCCGGATCCGTCTTAGGCTTGTCCTTCTTGGGCTTATCCTTCTTCTTGTCCGGTTCCTCCTCTTCCGGAAGCGGGACCGCCGTCACAACGGAGATATCATCCTCCGTCACATCGATATCAAAAAGCTCCCTCGTGCCGGCCGGGAGAGAAAAACGGAACTCCTGTCTGAGATAAGAATTTTCCTCATCCAAAACAAAGACAAGGCGCACTTCCTCCTCATCCTCCACAATCCGAATCGGGATATCCCCCTTGTCAGAAGTCAGGAAAGGCTCCCCCTTGTCCTCGAAGAAATATTCCTCCTTCGGGTCCTCCCCGTCCTCCCTATCCTCCTCTTCATCCTCCAGGTATCCCGGGAAGATCTCTTCTTCCTCTTCTATGTACTCCGCCCGGCTGGAGAAAGCCGCCTCTATTTTATCGCCGTCTTCTTCGTTTTCACTATCTTTGCCAAAATAATCTTGAAACTGGAGCATAGCCTCCGCTTCCTGACGGGTAAGAGAAACGAAAACCTGAGCAGCACCAACCGCGCCCCTGCCGACATTTAATTCCGCCTCAAGGGTGATATTGCCTTCCTCTCCTGTTTTTATCTCATCCTCATCTGGAATCCACCGCACCAAAACATCCGCATCCGGCTCCAAAGCCTCTGCCGTAAGCTCCGCTCCCAGCGCGATAATAGATTGAGGGGTCATTGCCATTACAGAAAGATAGACCAGCGCCTTTTTCCAAAATCCACACTTTTTCAAAACACTCTCACCTCTTAAAACCTGTGGTCGAGAGGGTGCATTTTTCACCCCCCCCCATTTTTTATATATAAATTGTACCATACAATAAGGGAGGGGTCAATCATTCCCCTATTAGATTTTGCCGTATATTCCTTTCTATTTTTCGGTTTTTTCTCTATATTTTCGACATTCTGTGCGCGATAACCCCCGCAAAACCGTAAAAAAACGCACCGGACCACCTTTTTTCATGTTCGGCGCGTTCTCTGAATTCTCTGAATTCGCATATTTTCGCTTAAAATCCTTGACGAATCCGTGAATATAAAGTATACTGGAGATGCTCGGAACATACGTTCTTGTGCATCAGATAAAGCCCTGCACCACTACTACCACACCAACAGGGCTTTATTTTTATGCCCTGCCGCGCTTATATCAGCGCGCGGGCACACGGTTTCCCATGTCTGCCGAAGACAAATACGGCAGATAGATATAAAACAGATGACAGAAAGGAATTTTCCTATGCCGCACGAATTTTCAAGAATGGAGATGCTTGTCGGCACCCCGGCACTCTCCCGCTTATCCTCCTCCTCCATCGCCGTCTTCGGCCTGGGGGGCGTCGGCTCCCACGCTGCCGAAGCCCTGGCCCGATGCGGGGTAGGGCACCTTATTCTGGTCGACAATGATACCGTATCCCTGACCAATATCAACCGGCAGGCAGTAGCCTTTCACAGCACGGTGGGCCGGTACAAAACTCAGGTTATGAAAGAAAAAATCCGGGACATCTGTCCGCGGATTCGCACGCTTACGTATGAAACTTTTGTTCTTCCGGATAACGCGGCTGCCCTCTTTGATGATATCCGCCGCGGCCTTGGGGAAGAAGCTCCCCTCTCTTATATCCTGGACGCGGTGGATACGGTCTCCGCCAAGCTGGCCTTGGCCGCCTATGCCCGGGAGAACGGCATTCCCATTATCTCGGCTATGGGCACGGGCAACAAGCTTCACCCGGAGCTTCTGCGCATATCCGATATCAAAGAGACCTCAGTCTGCCCCCTCTGCCGGGTGATGCGAAAAGAGCTCAAGGCCCGGCAGATTTCCTCTCTCAAGGTGTGCTGGTCCCCGGAACATCCCATCTCCCCTGCTCCCCCTTCCTCGGAGGAAAGGGACGCCGCAGGCTCCCGGCGATCCATCCCGGGAAGCATCGCCTTTGTCCCTCCCGCCGCAGGGCTTCTCATGGCCGGGGAGGCGGTGCGGAACATCTGCGGACTGTGACCGGTCAGGCCGTCTCCAAGGTCTCGGGCCGCTGCCCAAGGCCTGGCCGAAGCACTTCGGCCTCACTCCAGCGGTGCCCGGTAAAATCTCCCCACAAACTGTTCTGTTTTTAGGATATTAATAATTATATGGGGATCGGCCTCATGCATCACATGCACCGCGTCGCTCACCTCGTAGGCGGAAAGAACGGTGTTGAGAAGATACATCTTCTTTTTGCTGTATCCTCCTATGGCCTCTACACAGGAGATGCCGTGCCGGAAATGCGCAATATACGCACCCGCCACCTCCTGCCCTCTGGCCGTGGTCGCCTGAATTGTCACAAGATCATAGCGGTGATGAAAGGCCGAAATCATTCTTGTAGAGATAAATTGAAAAATAATGGAGTATCCGGCGTATTTCCAGCCGAATATCGATCCGTAAAGGCAGTACATCACCGCGTTTCCCATAAAAACAAAGCTCCAAATCGAACGCCCCGTCTTATTGGACACATAGAGAGCAATAAAATCCGTTCCGCCTGTGGAAGCATTTCCCCTAAGAGCGATAACAATGGATGCCCCCATCACCACGCCGCCAAAGATCACGTTCAGAAACTCATCCGTAAATATGGGCGTAAAAGAACAGACCTGCAGAAAAAAGCTGGTGAGGGCAACCTGCACCAGAGAAAACGCCGTAAAGCGGACGCTGATTCCCTTGCAGCAGAGCAGAGCAACCGGAATATTGAGCAGAAGCAGAACGGCCTGCAGCGGTATGTTTACGCCCTGCAGCTCCCCCAATCGCTCTATCAGCATTCCAAGCCCGGTAAATCCCCCGGAAATTATCCCCGCCTGCTTTACGAACACCTGAATCGCATACGCCTGCACCAGCGCAGACACCAAAACCGCTGCCAGAGTAACAGCCAGCCGCACGGAAGGCTTTTTCCTCCAGGCGTAAAATGCATCTATCTTCTCTCTTATCCACTTCATACACATACCCCCGAGCTTTTCTTTATCAATGCTGCCATGCGTCCGGCTGTTTCTGCTCTTCTTCCATATCCAGCTGCCACTTTACCAAATCCTCCAGGGTATAGCGATCCACCACCTTGGAAATCGCATCGTCCAGCTCCTGCCATAGCCGCAGGGTGACACAGTCCTTCTGCCTGGCACAGGGGTTTTCCTCCCCGCTTAAGCAGTCGACAGGAGCCAGATTTCCCTCAGTAACCCTGAGAATCATCCCAAGGGTGTACGCTGCCGGCTCTTTCGCAAGATAATAGCCGCCCTGGTTTCCCCGTATGCTCCTGACAAATCCGGCCCGCGATAAGATCGAAATAATCTGCTCCAGATATTTTCCTGAAATTCCCTGTCTCTTCGCGATATCCTTTATCTTTACCGGCTCCCCGTTCCCGTGAACCGCCAAATCCACCATGGTCCGCAGCGCATAGCGCCCCTTCGTCGACACCAGCATGTATCCTCACATCCTTCAAATAGTCTCTGTGAAATCACCGGAAATATTCGTTCATCCATACGTCCTTTCCCGGTGTTTATTCTCTCACAAGATATCATACTATTCCTGTAGGAAATATGTCAATAGAAAGTTTCCCACGCGCAGGACCTGCAAAATTTCCCATGCGCGGGGCCGCATACAGGACTGCCGGCCGCAGCGCATGAACGCACAAAGGAAGAGCTGCCATTCCCCCACAGAAGGCAGCTCCTGGTCACGTACAAAACCGTCACACTATACGTTCGGCATCCCCATACCAAACAAAAACCCGTAAGGCACTCCTTTGTGCTTCTTACAGGGTTCACTATAGCACTATTTCCAGCATTTGTCAATAGATATTGTGCAAATATATAAATTTTCTTTTATTTTTACAGCTTTTTTCTGTAAAATCCTCCCGGATGTCCGCAGTAAAAAGACAATTGTTTTTGTGTATATTTTTTCCTTTTCCGGGCATACTGACCGGGAGCGTATCCGCAGGAGCGCTCCGGAGACATATGTCTGCGCGTTAGCCCCGAAGGCGAGCCGCTCCGCGGAAGGAAAGGATGAACACAATGCAATTTTCTCAAAATTTAACGGACAATATCGCCTATCTCCACAAGAAGCTGAACGTGGACGCCAATTTCGATGTGGTATATCGGGTAATCCATGTAGGCGGGCGGGATGGCTGCCTGTATTTTATTGATGGATTTACCAAGGATGACACCATACTTCGAATCCTGCAGGCATTTCCCTCCATAAAACCCGAAGACATGCCGCCGGATGCCCACGAATTTTCCAAGCAGTACCTGCCCTACGGGGAAATCGGCATGGTGGACAATTCG
>CALWBS010000277.1 GCA_944376135.1 uncultured Enterocloster sp. | reverse complement strand
GAAGAAGAAATACTGTGTCAGAGGGACATTCCGCACCTCTTTTCTTTGGAGCAGGGTCAGGGACATCTGGAAATCGTTCCAAACATTCAATGTATTCAGCACCACGGAGGTAAGGATAATCGGCTTCATCAGAGGAAATACAATGCGGAAGAAAATTCCGTAGATTCCCGCTCCGTCAATGGCCGCCGCTTCCTCCAGATCCTTCGGAATGTTTTTCACAAAACCTGACACCAGCAGTACGGTAAACGCGATCTGAAAACCAATCTTTGCCAGGATAAAACCGGAAAGCGTGTTCAGCATTCCCCAATGGTTCATGTCCACATAGAGCGGCGTCATAATGGACTGGAAGGGGATGATCATGGCTCCCACAAAGATATAGTAAATCGTGTTGTAAAACCGGTTATTTTTTCTGGCAATGATATAGGCGGACATGGTACAGATCAACGTAATGATGAATACTGCCACCACTGTGGTAATCAAACTGTTTTTCAGGGCCAAGCTGAAGTTGGATGTCTCAATTGCCCGCGTAAAGTTGTCCCAGTGAATCACCTTTGGCAGAGCCAGGCGGTTGGTGACAAGCTCCGGCTTTGACTTAACAGAATAAATAATCGCAATATAGAAAGGGCTGATCACCAGGAGGGTAACCAGAATCTTAAATACCGTAAACAGCCTTTTCTGCAGTACGCGCTTTCCCATCAGATTTCCACCTCCCTGGATCTAAGTGTCTTTGATACGAGGGTGCTGACTACAAAGATTGAAATCGTAAAGACTACCGCAATCGCCTGCCCATATCCTGCCCGGAAGTAGGTAAACAGATTATTGTAGATCAGCATGGCCACGGTCTCAGAAGCCCTTCCCGGACCTCCCGCAGTAGCTGCCATGGGGTAATCAAATACCTTCATGCCCCACGCGAGAACAAGAGTGATATTGGCCGTAATCGCCGGCCCGATCATGGGCAGCGTGATGTCTTTAAACTTCTGCCACCGGGTAGCTCCCTCCAGATCCGCCGCCTCATAGTAATCCGTGGAAACGCCCTGCAGCGCCGCGATATAGACCACCATACAGTAGCCCGCATCCCTCCATACGGAGATCACCGCCAGGCCCAGCATAACCCAGGTTGTGCTCCCCAAGGGACTTGGGATGCCAAAAATATCATAAAAAACATCACTGTACACATACCGCCATATGTAAGAAGATAATACCAGGCTAAGGCAGTAGGGCACAAAAATGCAGGTTCGCAGCACATTGTTCAGTTTGGTTGCCTTGGATATCATGAGGGCAAATAAAAGCCCGAACAGGTTGGAAAAAACCATAGTCAAAGCAGTGAATATAAGTGTATTCTTGGTCGCGTTGACAACGTTTCCGTCCTGGAAAATGCGCAGGTAATTATTAAACCCCACAAAAACCCGATTCGGACTCATTCCGTCCCAATTAGTAAAGGACATGGGAAATCCCTGGAGAAAGGGATATGCCACAAACACGCTGAACATAATCAGCGCAGGCAGTATAAAGGTAAATTCCTGTATTCTCTTCTTTGTCTTCCGATTCATTCCTGCCTCCGTTCTCTTTTGCCCGCATGCCGGCCCACAGCAGGCAGGTATGCGGTAATAAAAAGGGCCGGAGGACAGGCGGCCGGCTCTCGCCAGCCGCCCCGCCGTCCCCGGCGCTTCTATCTATATATTTCTTTCTGCTTTTTCTTATTCGGCCAGCCTCTGCTTACTGACGAATTGCCGCGATCTCCGCGTCAATGTCCGCAAGAAGCTTCGTCACATCTCTCTCGCTGTCATCCAGAGTCACGAATTCCTGCAGCTTGGTGCGGAATGCGGTGGAGAACTCGGAGGTGTAGTCGGGGTTCACACTCTTGGACACGATCTTGTCCTCATCGATGTAGGACTTGATCTCCTGAATAAAGGGATCTGCATTCTCAGTGGAAACATTCACATTGCTGGTCATAAGCTTTGCCGTGTTCATCCAGATCTGGGAGCACTCATCGCTTGCCAGGAAGTTGAGGAAAGTCATAACCTCGTCCGGATGCTCGGTCTGCGCGGAAACGATAAATGCATCGTCGATTCCTACCCACAGCTTGTTTTCCTCGGGCGTATCGGACCAGGGAGTGGGGAACATACCGAACTCACCATCAGGGCTTGCCGCAAGCACATCGCCCATCAGCCAGCCGCCGTTGATGTACATCGGCCTCTGGCCCGCAGCAAAGTTCTGGATACCTTGGGTCTGATCCACAGCGGTATCTCCCGCATCCTTATAGGAAGCCAGCTTAGAGAACATCTCCATCGCCTCTACAACCACTGGGTTGCCGGACAGGTCTTTTACACCATTCTGGGAATCCATCCACACATTTCCATTGCCCGTAGCATCTGCCATACTTGTAAAGTAAGAGTCCAGCTCATGGAACACGCCGTGGATAAAGTTGTAGGGGTGTACCAGAGGATAGGTGCCCTGCTCCATAAAGGCATCGCAGGCAGCTAAAAATTCTGTCTTGGTCTGGGGAACTTCGATTCCCGCCTCCTCAAACATCTTCTTATTATAGAAAGTACCCTTAACCTGAGCATCGATGGGGAAGCCGTAAACGCCGCCGTTCACTGTGCACTCATCCACCAGGATAGGAAGAACATTCTCCAGGCACTCCTGGCCGGTCAGATCCATAAAATATCCGCCCTCTACAAACTCTGTCATTGTCTGAGGCTTTCCGAACATAATATCCGGCGCATCGCCTGCCGCAATATAGTTCTTGTAAGTAGCCAGATAGGAGGAAGAAGAAAGAACCTCCACATCTACGGTAATATTAGGATATTCTTCATTGAAAGCGGCCAGGATCTCATCCAGGGCATCCCGCTTGGCCTGCTCGCCCATGTAATGCACCATACGGATGGTAACCGGCTCACCGCTGGCAGCTGCCTCTGTGCTCTCCGCCGCCTCTGTCTCCGCCCCATCTCCCGCTGCCTCTGCAGCAGAAGTCTCAGCCTGTGCCGTGGTCTCCTCCGAGCTGGAAGAGCAGCCGGCCATGGATGCCGCCATCAATGCGGCCAGGGTCAGGGCTCCCGCCTGTCTCAAAACGCGTTTTCTCATAACAGTTCTCCTCCTTTTAAACATTCATTCCGCCCGAAGCCTTGCTGCCCTAGAGCAGCAGCCGCAGGCTGTTATTAAAATTTTAACAAAATACCTCCGGAGGTCATATATGACTTTTTTGTGAAAATATTATATATTTTGATATTTTTCACTATATATCCCATTTTTTTCCGTTTTTTCTAAATAAATTCGTGCAAAATGTAAAAAGGCCGGCACCTGTGTTTTTTGCAGCAGCCGACCCGTAAGCGCCAGTATTTTGTCCTTTCACATGTATGCGGTTAGGATCTCCATCACAGCTCCCAAAAGCTCCGGCGCGTGAGTCCGCGCGCCTTGCGTACCTAAAAAAAGCCTGGAAAAAATGAAGAACACCCTTCATTTCTCACAGGCTCTTATATCTTATGCTTTACCGCTCTCCGTGCGCAGGGAAAACGCGTACTATAATACCAGGGAAGGCGCGGCGTATACCCGTGCTTTCAGTTCACTATTGAGCATATAAAGACCCTTGGCATCCGTACCGTAAAGCTCCATCTTGGTGATGAGATCCGAGGCGTTTTTCTCCTCCTCCCCCTGCTCCTTAACAAACCAGTCCAGCAGCTGCATGGTGCGGAAATCGTGGTCCTCAAATGCCGCCGCGTAGATGTTGTTGATCAGCGAAGTGACATACTGCTCATGTTCCAGTCCCAATTTTAAGGGATCCATGTTGTTCTCCAGCACACACTCAGGCTTGGCAATTGCCTCAAATGTCACCTTTTTCCCGTTGTTGTGCAGGTACTGGTAAAAGAGCATCGCATGATCCCGCTCCTCCTGAGCCTGAACCCGGTACCAATTCTCAAATCCTTCCAGTCCGGCATCTGCGTAATAGTTGGAAAACTCCAGATACAGATACGCGGAATAAAATTCTTTGTTGATCTGCTCGTTAATAAGCGCAGCTACTTTGTCATTCATGCTTCTGTCCTCTTTTCTATTAAATTATGTTCTGTCTGCGGGCAGCTTCACGCCTTCCAGAGGCTGTGCAGGTTGCAGTAGGCATAAACGGCCTCCACCTCATCGCCTTCACAGATAGAAAAACAGACCTCGGGTGCGTCTCCGGGCTTTAATGCCTTGCGCTGATTGCCTTGCTTAGTCTGGAGGGATACCCACTCTATGTAGTGCTCCGGCAGCATGGGATGCTCCACGGATCCCACCGTAACCATCACCTTATTTCCCTCAACCTTGTAAACCGGCACATGCTTTTCTACAGCCGCGTCCGTAGTCCCGGGAATAATCTCTTTCATCTTCTGTCCGCAGCACATCACAGGAACCCCGCTGCTCTTGACCATAGCGATAATATTGCCGCAGTGCTCACAAATAAAGAATCTCTGCTCCATACGTTACCTCCTCATTCTGGTGTATGTGTAAAAATATAACCCTATCTATACTTTCAGTATATAGTAGTTCCCTGTTTATGTCAATTATACAGTAAAGCCTTTCACCACTCCCCACTCCCCACTCTCCACTAATCTGTCGGAGGTACACTCATCTTACCGCAGTTTCAGATATAATGTCCTAGTAAAATACTATCTGTAGTAAATGCATGCAAGACAAGACCCCGCTCCTGCATTTTTCGGATATGATACTTCACCGTATTTACATTTCGTTTTAAATACCGGGCAATCTGCTTTTGAGACAGCGTGGGCTCCTCCTTCATCATTGCAATTATATCTTCATCAATGTCCAAATTCGCGGTCCGGATTGGCCGGATAGCCGATTGGGTGGCCGATTTCCTTCCGTCATTTAAATAAATTTCTCACGCCGGAACCCCGCTGGTCTGCATACCCAATGTTCCGAAAATTCGATGAGATTGGTCTGAATAATCTCCCTGTCATCATAGCGGTCAACATTTACCCTGCGCAATAGAGCATCCGTCAAATAAGCCGGAGCGGCATCCAAAATCACCTCGTCTTTTCCCCAAAGCATAATTGCCGCCAAATTATATCCCCGCAACACCTTCCCCCAAATTCCCGCGCATCACCTCCGCCAGCCGCCGCGTCGTCCCTTCAATATCCTCCGCTCCAAAAATCCCGGACACAATGGCCGCCCCAGCCACGCCGCTGCCGGCGAGGCGTCCGATATTTTCCAGGCAGATTCCGCCGATAGCCACCACCGGAATCTGCACAGATGCGCAGATTTCCCGCAGCTGCTCCATAGACATGGGGATGGCATCCGCCTTGGTGGATGTCCCAAAGACGGCCCCGCTCCCCAGATAATCCGCGCCCGCATCCTGGGCGCGGCGGGCCTGCTCCACAGTCTTTGCCGCAACTCCCAGGATGCGCTCAGGCCCCAGAAGGCGGCGGGCCTCCCCGGCATCCATGTCGTTTTGGCCCACATGGACGCCTTCCGCCCCGCTCTGCAGGGCGATTTCAATATTGTCATCAATAATCAGAGGCACCCCGTATCGGGCGGTCAGCGCGTGCATCCGCCGGGCCTCCTCCAGGAAACCGTCAAAATCCCGCTCTCCCAGTCCCTTTTCCCGAAGCTGTACCATCGTGGCTCCGCCCTTTAGGGCGGCCTCCACCTGTTCAAAAAGAGTCATCCGGCCCGTCCAAGCCCGGTCCGTCACGGCGTAAATCAAAAGCTGTTCTTTACAAAATTTCAATTCTGCTCCCCCTTTCCAGGGTTTCATCATCCAGAAAGCTCATGGCATCCATAAAATACATACGGAAGCTCCCGCAGCCAGGCCCGGCCGGCTCTGCCGCGCACTCCCCTTCGTGCCTGTCCGTACGCCTCCCGGCGTTCTGTCTTGCTGCCATCTGCTCCGCCATCTCCCCGCAAAGCCCATGGGCGCTGACCGCCGCAGCCGCAGCGGCTTCCAGACGTTTCCGGGACACGTACCTGCCCGGCACTCCCTGCCGGCCTTTTTGCGATTTTCCCGGACAAGCCTCCTGCCCCTCCAAAAACAAGCTGCCGCAGAATGCGCCCAAAAGCCCGTCCAGCATACAGCCGCCCCCGGTGATCCGCCCCATCATGGGACTGCCGTTTTTAATCCTGTACACATGTTCTCCGCCCGCAATCAAATCCGCGGCCCCGGTCATAATCACCACAGCCCCGGTCAGGTCCGCCAGAGAGCGCACGGCGCGCAGGCGCTCCTTATCTTCCCCGGAGGGAACCGCATCCACGCCCGCGGTATTTCCCGGCTCCTTCCCCCGCAGGGCTTTCTCCAGAGCACAAATCTCCGATGCATTTCCCCGAATCACGTCCGGTTCCACGCCCTCCAGGACCCGGATGGCCGAGCTGCGCCGGTATGCGGAGGCAGTAACCCCCACCGGGTCAAGAATTACCGGATGTCCCAGCTCCTTCGCCTTCTTTCCGGCTAAAAGCATGGCCTTTACCGTGCGTTTTTCCAGCGTCCCCATGTTGAGAACCAGACTGTGGCAGATGGAGGTCACGTCCTCCACCTCCCTGCGGCCCTGGGCCATAATGGGAGAACCGCCGGCTGCCAGGACCAAATTGGCCACGTCCCCGGCCGTCACATAATTTGTAATACAGTGGACCCGGGGAGCACGCTCCCGCAGGTCCTTCATCCAAAGTGTCTTCATTGTTATAAAGCTCCCACCGCATCCCTTTCCAACATATGTTTTAAATAGGCAAACACGCCTGACCGGCACAGCACGCCCATGAGGAACGCGGCAAAAATCGTACCGCAGAGCGTGCTCATGAGAAACGGAATCACATAGGCGAACACCGCCGCCTCCTGCCCCATGATCAGGGATGCCACCGGATAGCACAGAAGTCCGCCGAGAATCCCCGTGCCAAACACCTCTCCCAGATAAGCGGCCCACAGCCTCCCGTGCATGCGGTAGAGAAATCCGCCCAAGAAGGCCCCCACCATGCTTCCGGGGAACGCCAGCAGGCTGCCTGTTCCCATCAGGTTGCGTATCAGAGAGGTACAGAATGCCATCGCCACGCCGTACCAAGGACCTAAAAATACGCCCGCAATCACATTGCACAAATGCTGAATCGGAAAGCACTTTGATGCCCCAATCGGAACAGAAAATGTGGACAGTGCCACAGCCACCGCTGTGAGCATAGCCGCTACCGTCAGTTTCTTCATATTGATTTTCATTGTCAAACGCCTCCTGTCACTCGCCGCAAATCCCTTTATCATTCATCGTAGATGCTGACAATCTCGCCGTCAAGAATCCGGTTCATGTTCTTCACCGCGCAGAAATTGCCGCACATGGAGCAGGTGTCCTCCTTCTACGGCTTTGCGGAAGCCCGATAGCGGCGTGCTTTCTCGGGATCAATGGAGAGGTCGAACATTTTCTCCCAGTCCAGCTTCTTCCTGGCTGTGCTCATCTCCCGATCCCAGTCAGCCGCGCCCTTGATTCCCTTAGCGATATCCGCCGCATGGGCCGCAATCTTGGAGGCAATAATTCCCTCCTTCACATCATCCACATCCGGCAGGCGCAGATGCTCCGCAGGGGTCACATAGCAGAGGAAAGAAGCTCCGTTCGCCGCCGCAATCGCGCCGCCGATGGCTGCCGTGATATGG
>CALWBS010000276.1 GCA_944376135.1 uncultured Enterocloster sp. | reverse complement strand
AGGCGTCAGATCCGTTGCCCCTGTATTCTTGATATCCAATGTTTTCAGGCTGGTCAGGGAGGACAAGGGGGATAAATCCGTGATGTCATAGTTTTCTTCCAGGGAAAGATCCGTTAAATTGGTCATTTCCGGAAGGGCGGCCAGGTCTTCATTGGAAAGGCCCGCGTCCGCCAAGTCCAGTTCCTCCAGGTCGGATGGGTATACCTGATCCCCAATCTTTACATCCCGGGCCGGTTCTTCTGTCTCCGCTTCCGCTGCCATCTCCTCCCCGGCTTCCACCCCCGTCTCCGCCTGGGCTGCTGCCTCCGGTTCCTCCGTCCTCGTTCCCCTTGCCGCCAGGTATCCGGTTCCAACGGCTGTCAGCACCACAACCGCCGCCGCGGCAGCTATAGCTGCCGATGGAATTTTTTTCTTTGGGGTATCCTTCTGCGATTCCTCCTTGCCCGGCGTTTTGACCTCCACCACCTGCTGGTTCTCAATGGCTTCCAAAAACTCCGCCGCCGTCTGGAACCGGTCCTCCGGCTGCACCGCCAGGCCCTTTAGGATGGCCTTATCCAGATATTCCGGGATCTCCACCCCGCACTGGGATACCGGAACCAGGGTGTCCTGATCCATCCGCTCCAGTGCCTCCGGCGGCAGATATCCCGTGAGGGCCGCGTAGAAGCAGGCGGCGCAGGAATACACGTCGGTGTAGGGGCCCTGCCGGCTTCTTCGGATGTACTGCTCCTTGGGGGCGTAGCCTACCTTTAAGATGACGTCCAAGCTCTTAGACTTGTCCCCGATGCTGTACCGGGCGGAGCCAAAGTCTAAGAGCTTCACATTCCCGTCCTTGGTGATGTAGATATTGTCCGGGGTCACGTCCCGGTGGATAAACCCCTCGGCGTGAACCGCCGTCAGGGCCCTCAGCACCGGAATCATCACATCCAGGGCTTCCTCCACGCTCACCTTCCCACCTTGGTTGGCGATATAAGTTTTAAAGGAAATGCCCTCAATGTAGTCCATGACGAAGTAGGAAGTGCCGTTCTCGTCAAAGTAGCTGGTTACCGCCGCGATGTTGGGGTTGCCGATGAACTTGGCCAGGGTTTTTGCTTCCTCCAAAAAGCGCTCCGCCCCGTAGGTAAAATTTTCTTTCCGGTCATCCGACAGGACGGAAACGGTCATCCCGTCTATCCGGCCTGCCAGCTCTCCGGGCATGTACTCCTTCACCGCCACCTTGGCCTCCAGCTGGGTGTCCCAGGCCAGGTAGGTGATGCCAAATCCCCCTTGGCCCAGCACCCGGCCCACGATGTAGCGGTGATTTAACATGGTTCCCGCCTTCAGGGCCACCGGGTACTTTTTCACATTTTCCCCCAGGTCAAAGCCGCAGTAAGGGCAGGGGCCGGCCCCTTCCGGGATTTCCTTGAAGCAGTTGCAGCAGAGATTCATGGTATGTTCCTTTCTTGTTCAGAATGAGGCTGGCAGCAGCCGCTTCAGTCAGGCGAATATCCTGCCTGCTGCCGCGGACCGCTTTGATTTACGCACTCATCGTTCCCATAATAAAAATAGCTTTACCGATACTCAATGCTGATATTGGCAACCTGGGTAAGCGGCGAGGCATCCAGCTGGTTTCTGGCCCCCATGATGGTCAGGCTCTTTAAATTGGGAAGTTCCGCAAGGGGCGACAGATCCCGGATGGAAGCCGCATTGTAAATCGCGAGGGAGCGCAGGCTGCTTAACCCGGATAAGGGCGATAAATCACTGACCTTCCGGTTCCGTATAGTCAGGCTGGTCAGGTTCGTCAGTCCCGCCAGGGGAGCAAGACTGTCATACTCTTTGGAATCGCTGGAGGAGTACCCGTCGTAGGTCAGATCCAGCTGTCTAAGCTCGGTCAGGCCCGACAAGGGAGAGAGATCCATTACATTGCTCCCGGTGCGCAGGGAGCGCAGACCGGTCAGGCCGGAAAGAGGCGTGAGGTCAATGCCCACATTTTCCCTGTACCCCGGTATTTCCAGGGTCTGAAGCCCTGTGAGCCCAGAAAGAGGCGATAAGTCGGTAACCGCCGTGTCGCCCGACAGCACAAAACTCTTTAACTGGCTCATCCCGGAAAGGGCGGATAAATCGGAGACCCCGTCCGCATACAAGTACAGATCCTCCATCTGGGTCAGCCCCGCCAGGGAGGATAAATCGGGGATGCTCCAGACCGCTTCCTGGTCTCCCCTAAGCTGGAGCCGTTTCAGCTTTGTGAGGCCTTTCAGAAAATCCAGCTGGGATGCGGGACTGCTCACCTGGATTTCCAGATATTCCAGATTCGTCATCCGGGCCAGGGCTTCAAAATCTTCCTCCCCAAGGTCTACATTCTCCAGCTTGAGCTCCCGCAGGGCGGTGCTGTAGCTCTCCCCGCAGATAGTCACCTGCGGGGCGGCGGCCTCCTCCAGCGCCCTGCTCTCCTGGGAAGACAATGTTTCCTGGCCGGGCTGTGCCGACTCCCGGACGCTGCCCATCCCTTCCGCCGCCGGGCGGGATTCTATAATTCCCGGTTTTCCTATCCCCATAAAGAGAGCTCCCGCCAAAGCCACAGCGGCGGCCCCGCAGCCAGCAGCCAGAAACGGCGCGGTTTTTTTCTTCCCCGCAGGCCGTGCGGATGTATGCCCCAAGGATGCGGGCTGCCTGGCCGCTGTCTGTCCGGCAGCCGTCTGCCCTGGCCCGCCGCCTGTAACCCCTGACCGGCTCCCCGAACTCCCTGCACCGCCCTCCGGAACATCCACTACCCTCTGGCTCTCCAGGACTTCCAAAAACTCCCCCGCCGTCTGGAACCGGTCCTCGGGCTGCACCGCCAGTCCCTTTAAGATAGCCCGCTCCAGATACATGGGAATCGCAACGCCCATCTGGGAGGGGGGAACCAATGTATCCTCATCCAGCCGCTCCAAAGATTCCGGGGGCAGATACCCTGTGATGGCCGCGTAGAGACAGGCGGCGCAGGAGTACACGTCCGTGTAGGGGCCCTGGCGGCCCCGGCGGATATACTGCTCCTTAGGGGCATAGCCCACCTTCAGAATAACATCCAGACTCTTCGACTTATCCCCCATGCTGTACCGGGCGGAGCCA
>CALWBS010000275.1 GCA_944376135.1 uncultured Enterocloster sp. | reverse complement strand
AGTCAGAACAGGAGTGAATGAATTATGGTAAATGCAGTAACAGTAATTAAAAATCCATCAGGGCTTCATCTGAGACCGGCAGGGGTTCTCTGCAAGGAGGCTCTGCGCTATAAGTCGAAGATTTCTTTTAAGATTCGGTCTACCACGGCCAATGCAAAGAGCGTGCTCAGCGTATTGGGGGCCTGCGTGAAGAGTGGGGATGAGATTGAGTTTATCTGCGACGGACCGGATGAGAAGGAGGCTCTGGAGGCCATGGTCCGGCTGGTAGAAGAAGGATTAGGGGAATGACAGCGGCCGGGAGTGTGTCGGAAAGCAGCCGTTTTCGGACACGCTCCGGGGCTGTTGGCATATGCGGCTGTTTGCAGCAGCCGCGAATATATTTGCAGGAGGTATAGATATGTATAAGGGAACGAGCGCTTCTGCGGGGATCGGCATCGGAACGGCCGTGATTGTGGAGGAGGCGGAGCTGGTAATCGAGAGAAGGGAAATCTCGGATGCGGAGGCGGAAATTCAGCGTTTTAAGGGAGCGCTGGAGCGCACTATCGCGGACACGGAGCGAATGGCCCAGGATCTTGCAGCCCGTGTAGGGGAGAAGGAAGCGGAAATTATGCAGGGACATATGATGCTTCTTTCCGACCCCATGCTGACCGGGGAAATTGAGAATGCGGTGCGCAATGAGAAAGTAAACAGCGAGATTGCCATTGAGAATGTCTGCAATATGTACGCGGATATGTTTGCCTCCATGGGGGACGAGCTGATGCAGCAGCGTGCGACGGATATGCGCGACATCAAGACCCGCATGCAGAAGACGCTGATGGGGATTCAATCCGTGGACATTGCCGCCCTGGCTCCGGGAAGCGTTCTGGTGGCCAAGGATCTGACGCCCTCCATGACGGCGGGAATCAATCCGGCCAACGTGGTAGGAATCGTGACCGAGCTGGGCGGAAGGACCTCCCACAGTGCCATTTTGGCAAGGGCGCTGGAGATCCCGGCTGTGGTGGCGGTGACCGGCTTCCTCTCGGGCGTCAAGGACGGAGATGAGATTGTCCTTGACGGTTCCTCCGGGGATGTGTACGTGAATCCGGACGAGGAGACGAAAAAGCTGTTTACCGGCCGGCAGAGCCAGTTCATGGAGGAGAAAAAGGAGCTGGAAAAGTATATCGGCCATCCTTCTATTACCAAGGACGGGGTTCGGGTGGAGATTGTTGCCAATATCGGCAAGCCCGAGGACGTGGAGAAGGTGCTCCAGTACGATGGCGAGGGAATCGGTCTGTTTCGCACGGAATTTTTGTTTATGGACCGGGAATCCATGCCAACGGAGGACGAGCAGTTCGAGGCTTATAAGAAGGTGGCTGAGGCCATGGACGGAAAACCTGTGATTATCCGCACCCTGGATATCGGCGGAGACAAGGAAATCCCCTATATGGGCCTTGAGAAGGATGAGAATCCCTTCCTTGGATACCGGGCCATCCGCTTTTGCCTGGACCGGAAGGAGGATATTTACAAGCCCCAGCTGCGGGCTCTGCTGCGGGCCAGTGCTTACGGGAACATTCGGATTATGGTTCCTCTTGTTACCTGCATTGAGGAGTATCGGCAGGCAAGGGCTCTGGTGGAGGAGCTGAAGGGCGAGCTCGACAGCAAAGGCATTCCTTACAAGAGGGATATCCAGGTGGGCATCATGGTGGAGACCGCCGCTGCGTCCCTGATCGCGGATATTTTCGCAAAGGAGGCAGATTTCTTCAGCATCGGCACCAACGACTTGACTCAGTATACCATGGCGGTTGATCGGGGCAATAAAAAGGTTTCTTACTTGTATTCCACATTCAATCCGGCGGTGCTTCGGAGCATCCGGCATATTATTTCCTGTGCCCGTGAGGCCGGCATCATGGTGGGCATGTGCGGGGAGGCGGCCAGTGACCCGCTGATGGTTCCCCTGCTTTTGGCATTTGGCCTCAATGAGTTCAGCATGAGCGCTTCCGCTATCCTGCGGACCAGGAAGCTGGTGACGGAGTACAGCGTAAAGGAGCTGCAGGCTGTGGCGGACAAGGCTATGAGTTTTTCAACGGCGGCGGAGGTCGAACAGTATATGAAGGAATTTTCAGGATGCTAGTTTATCTCGTCTGTTATGGAATAAGCTTTCTTTTGGCCCGGCGGCATTTGTATGTGCCGTCCGGGCTTCTTCTGATTGGTGCGGCGGCCTGGCTCTATATGAGGGATTACCTGCGCACAAAAAATTTGATTCATCTGCGGGGGCTTTTCTGTCTGGCCTTTGTGGGAGGGCAGGGCGTGTCCTGTTTTAAGCTTTCCAAGCTCCAGACGGATTGGCAGACGGAAACCTGGCTCTGCTTCTTGCTGGGAACAGCGGCATTTTGGCTGGCCTTTGAGGAGGTGGAGCGGCGAAAGAGCAGAAGAGAGACATTGGAACAGGAATATGCCGGGGATGCGGCAGAGCATTTCGGAACGGAAATGGAAAAACATGGTCAGAAGACAGACTACCCCCGCCGGCTGCTTGCTGCCACGGCTGGTGTGACAGGACTGGCCTGGGGGGCATTCCTGTTTGAAGCCTTCTGGCTGGGGTTTGTGCCATTGTTCTCCTACGGGGTTCCCCACGCATATTCGTATTTTCATGTGACAGGCGTCCACTATTTTACCGTTTCCTCGGTTCTGGTGCCCAGCATGGCGGTGGTCTATGGCGCTATGGTCCGCAGAAGGGGAGGGAACCTGCGGGAAAGCCGGGGCTTTTGGACAGCTGTGGTTCTGGCCGCTTTGAGCCTGGCGCTCCCGGTGCTCTGCGTCTCCCGCTTCCAGCTCATCATGGCTGCGGGTATGGCGCTGTTTACGTTTATCTCCATAAACGAGGCGGTTCGGCTGCGGTATGTTCTGCTTCTGGCCGCGTTCATGATACCGGCCTATCTGGGGCTTACGGTGATGCGCAGCCACAGCGTATCCTACCTAAACGGGATTTTTGAGATGAAAAACAGCGCCACGCCGATTTTCATTACCCAGCCCTATATGTATATTGCGAACAACTATGACAATTTCAATTGTCTGGTGGAGGGGCTGGAGGCCTATGCCTGGGGAAGGCGGATGCTCTTTCCTCTGTGGGCGTTCACCGGGCTCAAGTTCGTGGCCCCCTTCCTTGTGAGCTTTCCCCTGTTTGTGACCAAGGAGGAGCTCACCACTGTGACTCTGTTTTATGATGCATATTATGACTTTGGCCCTGCGGGAATGGTGCTTTTCGGGGCAGTTCTGGGGGCGGCCTGCTGCCTTCTTGTGAACTGGAGAAAGCGGGGCGGTTCTATGGCTGAGCATCTCATTTACGCTCAGATTGCTATGTATATGGCATTGTCTTTTTTCACAACCTGGTTTTCCAATCCTACCACCTGGTTTTATCTGGGGATGACGGGGGCGGTGTGCTGGTATGTGGGGAGAGGAGGAAAATATGCGGGAGAAAAGAGATAAAAGATGGCGCTGGAGCGCAGTCATCTACTGGTTGTGCGCCCTGCTCCCTGTGATTGCGTCTGCGCTGCTTTATCGGCAGATGCCGGAAGAGCTGGTGACCCAGTGGACATGGGATGGGACACCCGGAGGGTATTCCAGCAGAGAGATGGCCTGCTTTGGAATTCCCGGCTTTCTTCTGCTGATGATTGTGCTGGTCAACGGGGCATTCCGGATGGATCCCAAGTGGAAGAACATCCGGGAGTCTAAAAAGATGTATGTGCTTTCCCGCTGGTTTCTGGTAATTTTGGCGATGGCGATTCAGGGAATTATCCTGGCAAATGCTGTAGGGCTTTTACGGAAAGAGAGGTAAAGGGGCCGTCTCCAAAGGCGCTACGCCAAAAGCCGCACCCGCCGCCTGTCCATCTCCACCAATCCCTCGTCTTTCATCCGTTTCAGCTCTCTGGTCATAGCGCTTCGATCGATGGAGAGATAGTCTGCCAGATCCACCATGGAGAAGGGCAGAGAGAAGACTGCGGATTTGGCCT
>CALWBS010000274.1 GCA_944376135.1 uncultured Enterocloster sp. | reverse complement strand
TCCACATTGGCCTGGATATAGGGGAAAAGCTTTTCGCCCGGCCGCTTCACCGCTGTGCCGTCCGCGATGGTGGTCACCTCAGGCAGGGATACCACATGGCCCTGGCGCAGGGATTCCTGCATGCAGTTGGCTCCGGCAGGCTCCACGCCGATGATTTTAATCTTGGGATTTAAAAGCTTTGCCAGGGTGGACACGCCGGTGCAGAGGCCGCCTCCGCCGATGGGAACCAGGATGTAGTCCACAGTGGGCAGCTCCTTGATGATTTCCATGGCGATGGTTCCCTGACCTGTGGCGACATCCAAATCGTCAAAGGGGTGAACAAAGGTATATCCGTGCTCCTCCGCCAGCTTGTAGGCGTAGGCGCATGCCTCGTCGAACACATCCCCCTCCAGAATCACCTCGGCCCCATAACTCTTGGTGCGGTTTACTTTCATGAGCGGCGTGGTGGTAGGCATGACAACCACGGCTTTTACGCCTGCCAGCTTAGCGGCGTAGGCCACGCCCTGGGCATGATTTCCCGCCGATGCCGTAATCAGTCCCTTTTTTCTCTCCTCCTCCGTCAGCGTATGGATTTTATAATAGGCTCCCCGAATCTTGTAGGCTCCGGTATACTGCATATTTTCCGGCTTAAAATAAACCCGGTTCCCGGTCTGGGATGAAAAATACTCGCTGTACACCAGCTTAGTCTCCGTTGTGACCTGCTTCACAAGCTCGGAAGCCTCCTCAAATTTCTCTAACGACAGCTCCTCCATGGCAGCTTCTCCCCTTTCTCTATTCTAGTAGCGTTTTGCGGACGGCGCACCTGTTTTCCCGCCGTCCTAGACTGTTTAAAAATATATCACGCCATTCCCCAAAAGGCAAGAGCGCTATTTCTTTCCCTCGGTGTCAAACAGGGCATTCACAAAATCATCCGCATTGAACTTTTGGAGATCGTCGATCTTCTCGCCGATGCCGATATACTTCACCGGGATGCCCAGCTCGGACTGGATGGCCACCGCGATGCCGCCCTTGGCCGTACCGTCCAGCTTGGTGAGGATGATGCCCGTCACCTGGGCCACCTCCATGAACTGCCGTGCCTGAGCCAGAGCATTCTGGCCGGTGGTGCCGTCCAGAACCACCAGGGTCTCCCGGTATGCCTCCGGATACTCCCGGTCAATGATCCGGTTGATTTTCTTCAGCTCCTCCATCAGATTTTTCTTATTGTGGAGCCTTCCGGCAGTATCGCAGATGAGGACATCCGCATTCCGGGATTTGGCCGCGTTCACCGCGTCGTAAATCACTGCCGCCGGGTCCGAACCCTCCTGCTGGGCGATGATGTCCACCCCGGCCCGGTTCGCCCACTCCGTAAGCTGCTCGATGGCTGCCGCCCGGAAGGTGTCCGCCGCGGCCAGCATCACCTTATGGCCCGAATCTTTGAGCTGCCCCGCCAGCTTGCCCACAGAAGTGGTTTTTCCCACTCCGTTGACGCCGATTACAAGGACAACGGATTTCTTATGTTCAAATTCGTAGGCGTTCTCTCCCAGATCCATCTGGGACTTAATGCTCTCAATCAGGAGTTCCTTGCATTCTTCCGGCTCCTTAATGCCTCGCTCTTTGACCTGCTTTCGCAGATTTTCCACGATGGACATGGTTGTCTCAATGCCCAGATCTCCCATGATCAGCGTCTCCTCGATTTCCTCATAGAAATCGTCGTCAATAGCGGAAAAACCGCTGAAAATGGAATCAATGCCGGATACAATGTTGTTGCGCGTCTTGGCCAGTCCTTCTACCAGCCGTCCAAAAAAGCCTTTCTTTCCTTCGGCCATACTCAAAATCCTCCTAGCTCACTATTACTTAATGCTGTCTTCAATCAGATTTACAGACACCAGCGTGGAAACGCCCTTCTCCTGCATGGTAATTCCATAGAGCCGGTCCGCGGAGACCATGGTCCCCCTCCGGTGTGTGATCACAATAAACTGGGTATTCTTCGTCAGCTTGTGCAGATAGCCGGCAAACCGGTCCACATTGGAGTCATCCAGAGCCGCCTCAATCTCGTCCAGAAGACAGAAGGGCGACGGCTTCAAATTCTGGATGGCAAAGAGCAGCGCGATGGCGGTCAGGGCCTTTTCCCCGCCGGAGAGCTGCATCATGTTCTGCAGCTTTTTGCCCGGCGGCTGGGCGATAATCTGCACGCCGGCCTCTAAAAGATCCTCGTCCTCCATGAGTTCCAGACTGCCCCGGCCTCCGCCGAAAAGCTCTTTAAATACCTTATCAAATTCCTTCTGAATCTGGGCAAATTTTTCGCCGAACTGCCGGCGCATGCCCGCGTCCAGCTCCTCTATGATTTTCTCCAGCTCCTCCTGGGCTTTTACCAAATCCTCGTGCTGATTTTTCATAAAAGCATACCGCTCGGAAATCTCCTGGTAGTCCTCGATGGCATTCACATTGATATTTCCCAGGCCCTTAATCTGCGCTTTCAGCGCATCCGCCTGTTTTTTGATCTGCGGCAGGGACTGGTACTCCTCTCTCCGGAAATCAGCCGCCGCAGAGTAGGTCATCTCGTACTCCGCCCACATGTAATCGGTAAGGGATTCCAGGCGCTCCTCCAGCTTTTCTTTTTGGGACTGGATGCGGAAAATATCCTTGTCCAGAGCGGCAATGCGGGCGGAAAGCTCCTCCCTGGCGGTAAAAAATCCCTTCTGGCGGCTGTTTAAGGCGTCCTTTTTCCGGCTCTGTTCTTCCAACGCACCGGCAAGCTCCTGGGATCGGACGGCGGATTCTTTGATTTTTTCTTCCAGCGCGCCAATTTCCTGCTCCTTTTCGGCGATGGCTTCCCGTGAACCCACGGTGCCCTCGGCAATCTGGGCCGCCTCCTCATTGAGCTTTTTTATCTCCCCCTCAATGCGCTGTCCGTTCTCATTGATAAACGACAGCTTCTGGCAAAGATTCGCGCACTCCATTTGGACGGAGGCGACTTCCTCCTGAAAGGCTGCGCGCCTCTTCTTTGCCTCCTCAAACAGGACGCCTTTTTCCTCCACATCCCGGGAGGCCGCCTCACTTTTTTCTTCCAGAGTCTGGCTGTCTGAGAGAACCGCCTGCCGGCTCTTCTGAATTTCCTTCGCCTGTTCCTCCAGCTGGCCATGCTCCCGCACCAAATCGCCGGCTGAGTCCTGAATCTCCTGCTTTTTATCCTCCAGCTGGGAAATATTCATGCGCACTGTATTTTCCTGAATGGCCAGCTCCTGGAGCCGGGCCTTTAGTGCCTCCAACTCCTCCCGCTTTTCCTGAACCAACCCTTCCGAAAGCGCCAGCTCCTGCCCCGTTTTGTCCGCCGTGACCAGGGCCTTTTTGCAGGCAGCCTCCAGCTCCTCGATCTCCCGGCGGCGGCCCAGAAGATTGCTGGAATTTTTAAACGCGCCTCCGGTCATAGAACCGCCAGGGCTTAAAAGTTCCCCCTCCAGTGTCACAATGCGCAGGCTGTATCGGTATTTTCTCGCCAGGGCCAGGGCATTGTCAATAACATCCACAACTACCACGCGCCCTAAAAGATACCGGGCGAGGCCTTCATACTGTTTTTCCACCTGGACAAGCTGGCTGGCTAACCCCAAAACGCCCTTTTCCTTCAGCGCCTCGGGCCGGGAAAATGCCTGAGAGCTGTTTATGCTGGTGAGAGGCAGGAAAGTGGCCCGCCCGTATCGATTCTTTTTTAAGTAAGCGATGAGCTCCTTGGCTGTAGTCTCTGAATCTGTGACAATATTCTGGATACTGCCGCCCAGCGCTGTCTCAATTGCTGTCTCATAGTCCTTCTTGGTAGCAATAATGTCCGCCACCACCCCGTGGATGCCGTGAATCCGATCCCGGGTCTCCATCACACGGCGGATGCTGCTGCCGTAACCGTCATAGCGCTCCGCAAGATTCTTTAAGGACTCCAGCCGGGTGTAGGCCATATGATATTCCTGCTGGTTATCATTTAACCGGCGGTTTAAGCGGCGGACCTCCTGCTCAGCTTCCTCCAGCTCCTGTGCGCCGGTCTGGCTCTTTAAGCGGCCTTCCTCTATCTCTCCCCGGATCCGGTCCAAGGAATCCGTTTCCCGCTGAATCTGCTCCTCCTGGACGGATTCCTCGCTCTTTGATTTTAAAAGGAGCTGGGAAACCTGGCTTTTTCGCAGATTGACCTGCTCCAGCATGGTATCGTAGCGCTGCCGGTCCGCAGTAAGGGAGGCCCGCCGGTTGAGAGCCTGGATGATCGTTCCCTTGGCTGTCTCTATGGCCTCTTCCAGGTCCTGCTCCTCTTTCTGGGCTGTCTGCAGCCGCTCTTTAGCCTTTAACAGCCGCTCATTTGCCTCCTCTGTCTGCCCGGCCAGCTCCTTTTCCTGGGCCCGGCAGGCGTTCAGGCTTTCCTGCCGCTCCGCCACATCCCCGGCAATGGCCTTTCTGCGGTTTTCCAGGTGCTCCTCGTTCAGTTCCTCGGTGTGAATCTGCTCTTTCAGCACCGCAATCCGGCCCTCCATGGCGCTTTTTTCCATGGCGCCGGCATTCAATGCCTCCCGGTTTTCTGCCATCCCATGGTCCAGAGCCTCCAGCTCTCCGCTTAGGCGGTCATATTCCGCCTTGATGCGTTCCCCTTCTTTTTTGCTCTCCTCCATATCGCCGTCCAGGACACGGATGCGCGCATCCGCTTCCCCCAGACGGGTATCCAGCTCTTCCCGTTCCAAAAGGAATTGGTTGGCATCGCAGATTTTCAGTTCATCCCGAAGCTTTAAATATTCCCGCGCTGCCTTGGCCTGACGCTCCAGGGGTCCCACCTGTTTTTCCAGCTCACCCAGGATATCTGTCACACGGATAAGACTGGCCTTCTCGTCCTCCAGCTTTTTCTGGGCAATGGCTTTGCGGCGCTTGAATTTTACAATACCTGCCGCCTCGTCAAAGAGCTCTCTTCTGTCCTCGGGGCGGCCGCTCAAAATCTTGTCAATCTGGCCCTGGCCAATAATGGAGTAGCCCTCCTTGCCGATTCCCGTGTCATAAAAGAGCTCATTGATGTCCTTGAGCCGGCAGGCGCTTCCATTGATCATATATTCGCTCTCACCGGAGCGGTAAAGCCTGCGGGACACCGTCACCTGGTCATAGGCGATGGCCAGCTGGTGGTCGCTGTTGTCCAGCGTGATGGCCACATAGGCAAATCCCTGGGGCTTTCGAAGTTCAGTGCCCGCAAAAATCACATCCTGCATGCTGGCTCCCCGAAGCTGCTTGATGCGCTGCTCGCCCAGCACCCAGCGCACCGCGTCCGCCACGTTGCTCTTGCCGCTGCCATTGGGCCCCACAATGCCTGTAATCCCATTATGAAATTCAAAGACAAGCTTGTTTGCAAAGGACTTAAAGCCCTGGATTTCAATACTCTTCAGATACATGCGTCACCTGCTGTTCATTTGCCTTTAACAGAAGAATCCCCCGATAAGCGGCCATCTGCTCCGCCGCCTTCTTGGTCCGGCCCTCCCCGCGGCCGATCTCCACATCCCCCATGCGGGCGCAGACCTCAAATCGCTTATCGTGGTCCGGCCCTTCCTCCTTTAGCAGCTCGTAAGAAAGCGCCCCGTCCTGGCGGCTCTGAACCATTTCCTGAAGAATGGTCTTGCTGTCATAGAAGAGCTTTTTGTGCTCAATATCGTTTAAAATAAAGCGTTCAATCAGCTCCTTGGCATTGGCGATGCCGCCGTCTAAATAGACTGCTCCGATGAGTGCCTCAAAGGCGTCTGATACAACGGAATTGCGGAACCGGCCTCCGGTAGCTTCCTCCCCCTTTCCCAGGTAGAGATGGCTGCCCAGTTCGATATCCCCGGCGCAGAGCGCCAGCGTAGGCTCGCACACAATGCTGGCCCGGGTCTTGGTCAGCTCTCCTTCCGGGAGCTCTGCGTATTTATGGTAGAGGAAATTGCTGGTGACAAGCTCTAAAACCGCGTCTCCCAGAAATTCCAGCCGCTCGTTGCAGTGACTGTGGTCCATTTTATGTTCATTCGCATAGGAACTGTGGGTCAGCGCCTGCTTTAACAGGGACCGGTCCTGAAATTCATACCCGATAGTCTCCTCCAGCTCGCGTAAATGTTGTTCTCTCATAGTTTTTCTTCTCTCCTGCCGTCTTTTTGGCGTATGTCCCATCACATATTTCCAATTCTTTCAAAGCAGCTGCTTAAGAACAGCATCAAAAAGGGCTGTCCGCAACAGCCCTGGGGCGCATCGCCGCCCTGTTTATCTGCCCTATCGGCTCTTGTTGATCTGCTCAAAGGCATCGCCCACCGTGATAATCTGCTCGGCGGCGGATTCCGGAACTTCTATGTCAAACGCCTCCTCAATTCCCATGATAATCTGGAACAAATCCAGGGAATCCGCTCCTAAATCATCCACAAAAGAAGTGTCCATCGTGATTTCATCCGTCTCAATGTTTAGAACTTGGGCGATAATCTCCTGCAGTTTTTCAAATTCCATTGCTTACTTCTCCTCGTTCTCTGTCTGGGAAGCCGGAACCAGGCAGTCCCGTATCTTTTCGTTGATGGCCTGCTCTTTAAAGGTCACGCACTGAATAATGGAGTTGCATACCTCCGTCCGCTTGGAACTTCCGTGGGTCTTCACCACCAGCCCCTTTAAGCCCAGCAGGGGAGCGCCGCCGTACTGGCTGGAGTCAAATGCCTTTAAAGTGGCCTTTAAGGCAGGTTTTGCCAAAAGGGCACCGATCTTGCTGCGTGTGGTGGACATGAGCCCCTCCTTCACCTTGGAAAACAAGGTGGAGCCCACACCCTCGTAGAGCTTTAAAATCACATTCCCCACAAATGCCTCACAGACGATCACGTCCGCCCCGCCGTGGGGAATCTCACGGGCCTCAATGCTTCCCGTAAAATTGATGCCTTCACATTTTTTAAGCAGAGGAAACGTTTCTTTTACTAAGGCATTTCCCTTCTCCTCTTCCAGGCCGATGTTTACAATGGACACGCGGGGATTTTTGATGCCCACCACGTGTTCCATATAGATGGAACCCATCTGGGCGAACTGGACCAGGTGGGAGGGACGGGCGTCCACATTTGCTCCGCAGTCGATGAGAAGGGACACTCCCTTTTCCGTGGGAATTAAGGAAGCCAGAGGCGGCCGCTCTACCCCCTTAATACGGCCTACAATGACCTGGCCGCCCACTAAAATAGCGCCGGAACTCCCGGCAGACACAAAGGCATCCGCCTCCCCCTTCTTTACCAGATTCATTCCCATCACAATCGAGGAGTTTTTCTTTGTGCGGATGGCATTTACAGGGGGCTCTCCGGTCTCAATCACCTCCGGGGCGTCGATCACCTGGATCTGGTCTCCTGTATAGGAAAGACGGGCAAGTTCCTCCTTAACCACTGCCTCCCGGCCCACCAAAAGAACCTGGATGCCCGGCTTCTTTCCCACAGCCTCCACAGCTCCCGCTATAATCTCGCCGGGAGCATTATCTCCTCCCATGGCGTCCACCGCTACTTTGATCATACGGTTCTCTCCTCTCCTTTTATCTTTTTATACTATACTCGATATCCCTTTATAAATCAACACTTTTTCCTTCGGCCTCCGGAC
>CALWBS010000273.1 GCA_944376135.1 uncultured Enterocloster sp. | reverse complement strand
TGACGATAAGCGCAAGGTGGTTGATATACTTATATCACAGATTGACGCTACCAGTGAGAGTGTTACAATCCACTGGAAAATCTAAAACCTTTTCACTTGGCATTATGCCCTTGTAAAAAATAGTTATCTATTTAGGAGAATCACCGAGTGCCGAGGTCACAAGCGCCCGGGCGCGGGAGATTGCGGCTGAGATTGTCTTAGCCGCCTTCTTATCCCCTTACTCCACATCCTGAAGGGCGTCGTAATTCTCCTCCCCAGTCCGCACCTTCACGACTCTCGTCACATTGTAGACGAAAATCTTTCCGTCCCCGATGTGCCCGGTGTAGAGGGCCTTCTTAGCCGCTTCAATCACAGCATCCACGGAGATTTTGCTGATAACGACCTCCACTTTCACCTTGGGGATGAGGTTGGCGTCCATCTGAACCCCGCGGTACTTTTCGCTGGCTCCTCTCTGGAGACCGCAGCCCATCACCTGGGTCACAGTCAGACCGGTTACGCCCAGGGCATTCAGGGCAGTTTTCAGCGCGTCAAATTTGGAAAGGCGGCAGATAATGCTTACCTTATGCATCCCCGTATCATATACGCCCTCCGTACCGGCCGTCATGGCGGCGGCATTCACCACCTTAACAGCGGCATCCACCTGCCGGGCGGAAGCTTTCTCAATATTGTCCTCTCCCAAATCCGTATTTTCATTTACCTCCATATCTGAGTTGGTCGCATCAGAGATGGAAAATCCCGCATAGGCAGAGACAAGGCCGGGCTCGTGGATATCCAGGCCGTCAATTTCTATCTCCGCGGGAACGCGCAGTCCGATTGTCTTGTCAATAAGCTTAAAAATAATAAACATTACAGCCAAAACATATATGGCCACCGACACAATTCCCAAGAGCTGTATGCCCAGCTGCGAAATCCCTCCGCCATAAAACAGTCCGGCACTGACCCCGTTTCCTCCATTGCTGAACAGCCCCACGGCGATCGTCCCCCAAATTCCGTTTACCATGTGGACAGATATGGCGCCAACCGGGTCGTCAATTTTCACCACATTATCAAAAAATTCCACGGACAGAACCACCAGAATACCCGCCGCCAGGCCGATAAAAAACGCGCCAACCGGCGTCACGCAGTCGCACCCGGCTGTGATCGCTACCAACCCCGCCAAAGCTGCGTTAAAGGTCATGGAGACATCCGGTTTCCCGTACCGCAGCCAGGTAAAAATCATTGCCGCGCAGGTTGCCACCGCCGCGGCCATATTGGTGTTGAACATGACAAGAGAGGCCAGCTCCATATCCGCGTCCGTGCTCATGGCTACCGTAGATCCCCCATTAAACCCGAACCAGCAGAACCAGAGAATGAACACTCCCAGCGCGCAGGCAGTCATATTGTGTCCGGGAATAGCCCGCGCCTTCCCGTCCTTTCCGTATTTCCCAATACGGGGCCCCAGCAGGGCCGCTCCCAGACATGCCACCAAACCGCCCACCATATGTACACAAGTAGAGCCTGCAAAATCGTGAAAGCTTCTGGCCGCCAGCCAGCCGCTTCCCCAAATCCAATGGCCGGAAATCGGATACACCACCAGGCTGATGGCCGCGCTGTACACACAATACGCCTTAAAATTCGTTCTCTCTGCCATGGAACCCGACACAATGGTGGCCGCGGTGGCACAGAATACTGTCTGGAATATGGCATAACACCAGGTAGGAAGGGTTCCAAAATCATAGCTTCCTCGGATTAAAGGATCAAAGCCGCCGATCAAAGGGCCTGCTCCCGCAAACATAAGTCCAAATCCCACCAGCCAGTAGCAGGGCGTTCCAATGCAGAAATCCATCATATTTTTCATAAGAATGTTTCCCGTATTCTTTGCCCGGGTCAGCCCCGCCTCGCAGAGAGCAAAACCTGCCTGCATAAAAAACACCAGTATTGCCGCAATCAGAGTCCACATTACATCCGTCGCTGCATACATTTTTCATTCCTCCTCTTTCAGCCGTCCGGACCGCCGGCTCTGGGCCGCACCGGCGTTTTCTTCACGAAAAAGGGCGTGTATCCCTGCCGCCAGTATGCAGAAATACACGCCCTCGTGCCGTCCGGTTATCAAATTTTCAAAAACGAGAAGGGCGCCTCAGATACCTGACAGCGCCCTTGCTTGTTTATGGGTTGGATTTTACTCCTATGATTCAGGAAAGTCAATATTTTGGGGGCTAAAATTAAAAATTCGTTAATATCTCATTATCTTTCAGGAGAGATCCGTTAGTTTTCTGTTAATTTCTATGAAATCTCCATCCCGCACGCCGCGCACTTGCCCGCCACAGCCGCCATATCCTTCTTGTCCTTCTCCATCATCTCATAGAGACGGTAGCCGCCGGCCAGGTTTGCCGTGTCAGCCCCGTACTGGGCCAAAATCCGCTGGGCCAGGTAACCCCTCAGACCAATCTGACAAGTAATATAAATCTTTTTTGTCAGATCCAGCTCGCCCAAACGCTCCCGCAGGCTGTCCAGGGGCATATTGATAAATCCGGGGATGGTTCCCCTCGCATACTCGCCCTCAGTGCGCACATCTACCTTCTGGGCATCTGCCGGAAGATTTTCCAAGTCCTCCAAATAGAAGGGCTTCATCAGTCCCTCCATCATATTTTCAATCACATATCCGGCCATGTTCACCGGGTCTTTGGCCGACGAGAAGGGCGGCGCGTAGGCCAGCTCCATCTCCTGGAGATCAAGGCCGGTGAGCTTAAAGCGCACGGCGTTTGCCAAATCGTCAATCCGCTTGTCCACGCCCTCGGTGCCCACAATCTGAGCGCCCAAAATCACCCCTGTCTCCGGGTCAAAAAGGGTCTTTATCGTCATCATGCCGCCGCCGGGATAATAGCCTGCGTGGGAAGCCGAGGTGGTGATGGCCTTGCGGTACGCCCGCCCCTGGGCCTTCAGGCTCTCCTCCTTCTCCCCAGTGACCGCCACAGTCATATCAAAGAACTTCATGATGGAGGTTCCCTGGCTTCCCTTGTAGGCAGTGCGCCTGCCGCTCAAATTATCTCCCACAATCCGTCCCTGCTTGTTGGCCGGAGACGCCAGAGGGATAACCGCCTTTGCGCCGCTGACCACATGGAAGGTGGAAACCGCGTCGCCCAGAGCATACACGTCTGCTGCGGAGGTCTCCATGTACTCATTCACCAGAATCTCTCCCCTGGCTCCCAGCTCAATGCCGCTGTCCTTTAAAAATGCCGTGTCAGGCCGCACGCCTATGCTTAAGAGCACCATATCCGCCGGAATTTTCTGTCCATTTTCCAGAATCACTCCGTCCTTGTCCATGGCCGCGCAGGTCTGCCCCAGATACAGATTTAAGCCTTTTGCCCGGATGTAATTGTGAACCTGATGGGCCATGTCCATATCGATAGGCGGCATCACATGGGAGGCTCCCTCCACCACAGTCACCGCGAGGCCCCGCTCCGAGAGGTTTTCCGCCATCTCCAAGCCAATGAATCCGGCGCCCACCACCACGCAGGTTTTCGGATTCTTTTCCTTTATAAAATCATAAATCGCGTAAGTGTCCGGGATATTGCGCAGGGTAAATACGTGGTTCTCCTCCATCCCGGGGATGGGAGGCTTCACCGGAGAGGCGCCGGGGGAAAGCACCAGTTTGTCATAGCTCTCCTCATAAGTCTTTCCGCCGTGCCGCACCTGCACAGTCTTTTTCTCTGTATCCACAGAGACAACCTCACTCTCGGTGCGCACATCCACGCGGAACCGGCTGCGAAAGCCCGCCACAGTCTGTACCTGAAGGGCCCCCTTGTCCGTAATCACCCCGCCCACATAATAGGGAAGGCCGCAGTTGGCATAGGAGATGTACTCTCCCCGCTCCAGCATGATAATCTCCGCGCTCTCATCCAGCCTGCGAAGCCTGGCCGCGCATCCCGCGCCTCCGGCCACGCCGCCTACAATTACTACCTTCATTGGATTATTCTCCTTTCCTCGTCATTCGATGGATACAATAAAGGGCCCGCAGCGCAGGCCCTCCGGATATTATTACTATAACCGGATTTGCCGGTTTTGTCACGTTATTTATGGCTGTAGTTGGTGACTATGTCACGGGCGCCGGCCTGCAGGCAAGCTTGACGCCCGGCTCCCCCGCACTCGGACGGCGCTCTTCTTGTCCGGCTTAAAAAATCAATGTAAGTAATGCGGCGTATTTGGCGTAAGTACCTCGCAGCCGTCCTCCGTGATCAGCACCATATCCTCGATGTTGAACCCGTTCACCCCGTCAATGTAGCAGGGAACCTCCATTGCCAGCACCATGCCGGCCTCCAGGGGCCTGGTCTCGGCCGCGTTGATGTAAGGGGCCTCCGCCGTGGCCGGCCCCATGCTGATGGAATGGCCCTGGTGGCCTCTGCGGTAGCAGGGGAACATCTCCTTCACATAGTCATAGGCCGTGTGGTACAGCTCGTTGATGGGAAGCCCCGGCTTGGCCGCGGCGATCATCCGCCGCTGCCCCTCATAGAGCCGGTCTTTCAGCTTCAAGAGGGCGGGATCTGCATTTCCGATTACCCAGGCCCGGGATGTGTCTGTGGTGTAGAAGTCAAACTCCGCGTTTACCCCGGCGTCAAACTTCACCACATCCCCATCCTTCACCACGCCGTCCCCCGGCAGTGTCAGACGGGCGCCGGACGGACCGGTAGAGAACATAGACCAAGAGCTTGGCACGCAGAATCCGGACTTCATCACATCCTCCCGGAAGCACTGGGACATCTCCTTCTCCGTCACGCCGATGCCCGCCATCCTGCTGACCTCGGTAAATCCGTGATCCGCGATCCGGCAGAGGTCGTGGAACATCTGAATCTCCTCCGGGGTCTTCACGCTCCTGGCATAGACGAACAGATCCGAAATATTTACAAACTGTGCCTCGGGGAATTTTTCCGTCAGCATCTTATAATAATTCATAGGCAGATAATCCATCTCGATGCCGATGCGCTTGTCCGCCAGGTCACAGGCCTTCACGAAGGCCTCCAGCTTGTCATTGGAGCTCTCCATCCGGGCCTTGTCCACCGTAGGGGCGCCCTCGGCGATCTCCGCCCAGGTCTTTAAGCCCACCCAGGTGTCGTATGGGTCTACCACAAAGCCCAGGCCCGCGGCCTTGATGCGGAAGGTGGCTGCCTCAAAGTCCATAGTAGTGATGTGAGTGGGGACCTTGTCGTCCGCCCGCATCACAGCCAGGGTAAAGCCCGGCTGGCGGGACACCGTGTGCTGGTGTCCCCCAAATCCTGTCACATAGTGGAAATTCTCAGGCGAGGACACGATGGCCCCGTCCAGTCCATTTTCCAAAAGGAGCTGTTTGATTCGTTTTTCCTTTGGCTGCATATCATTCACCCTTTCCTTTCAACTGCATTCCGGTTCTGGGACATCC
>CALWBS010000272.1 GCA_944376135.1 uncultured Enterocloster sp. | reverse complement strand
CCGGAGGCGCAGAGATAAAAAGTCCTTTTTCCGTTGAACTTCCTCATTCAATCAGTTATAATAGCGTTGTCCCCAAAAGGGACAAACCGACCATAACCGCTGTACATTGCTGAGGGAAATTCATGGATATATTACACAAGAAAAATTTTCATCTGAAAGCTGCTGTCAGGGATCTGGTCAGGTGCCTTCCAGTCACCTGTATTCTTTTGGCGGCAGCTACTTTTCTCTCTACCGCTTTATTTCATTTCAGCCAAAATGTGACGAATATTTCCATTATATATATTCTGGCTATCATCCTCATCGCGCGGGCTACGCGAAATTATGGAATGGGCATACTGGCCTCCCTTTACAGCGTATTCTGGGTTAATTATGCCTACACCTATCCCTTTATGGCCCTCAATTTTACCCTGTCCGGCTATCCTGTTACGTTTGCCGGCATGGCCATTATCTCCTGCTTTACCAGCAGTATCTGCATTATGCTGACCCGGCAGAGCATCCAGCTGAAGGAGCAGGAGAGAAAACTCATGGCAGCGGAAAAAGAGACCATGCGGGCCAATCTCCTGCGGGCTATTTCCCATGATCTGCGCACTCCCCTGACTGCTATCATCGGTTCCAGCACAGCTTATCTGGAGCAGGAGGCGGAACTCACCTCTGAGGATAAGCGCCGTCTGGTAAACAACATTGCGGAGGATGCCCAGTGGCTTCTCAATATGGTGGAAAACCTTCTGTCCGTCACCCGCATCCAGGATGACAAAGGCGTGTCCTCCGTAGCGAAATCCGAGGAACCGTTGGAGGAAGTCATTTCCGCGGCCGTCCAGCGTTTTAAAAAGCGGTTTTCCGACATGGAAATCCGCGTGTCTATGCCAGAAGCTTTTATCATGGTTCCCATGGACCCCATTCTGATCGAACAGGTTATCAACAATCTCCTGGAAAATGCCTTTTTCCACTCCGGCAATCGCGTAATTGATCTGTGCGTTCGGACCACCCCTTCCGATGTATCTGTAACCATCCGGGATTACGGAAAGGGCATCCCGCCGGAACTGCTTGATACGCTTTTCGACGGAGCCGGAATCAGCATTAACCGCCAGGGAGACAGCCACAAGGGGGCTGGGATCGGCCTGACCCTCTGCAAGACCATTATAGGAGCCCACGGAGGAACCATCAGCGCTTCCAACCACCCTGACGGCGCACAATTTACCTTTACCTTACCAAACTGGAGGGAGTATTAACTATGGCAAACACTGCGAAAATTCTCCTGATTGAGGACGAAAAAAATATTTGTAATTTTATCGAAAGGATTTTGGCACCCCAGGGATATCAGGTCTTCAGCGCCTTCACCGGAAGAGAGGGGCTGGAACAGATCAATACCCTGCGCCCGGATCTAATTCTTCTGGACCTGGGACTTCCGGACATAGACGGCATCTCCATCATCGAACAGGTGAGGGGCTGGAGCTCCACCCCTATCATCGTGGTCTCTGCCCGGACCATGGAAAAGAGCAAGGTCACCGCTCTGGATCTGGGTGCAGACGACTATATCACCAAGCCATTTGGAACCGCAGAGCTCATGGCCCGTATCCGAACCGCCCTGCGTCACCGTCAGAATCAAAATGCCTATCCGAATAAGCGCTACGAGGTGGAGGATTTGGTCATTGATTTTGAGCGCCGCCTTGTAAAATTAAAGGGCCAGGAAATTCACCTGACCCAAATCGAATACAAATTGGTTTCTCTTCTGGCCCAAAATGCCGGCCGGGTTATGACCTATGAATCCATAATCTCTAAAATCTGGGGGCCCTATGCGGACAATGACAACCAGATTCTCAGAGTCAACATGGCGCATATCCGCCGGAAACTGGAAGAAAATCCGGCGGAGCCCCGGTACATCTTTACTGAGATCGGCGTCGGTTATCGGATGCGGGAGGAGTAGCTTTCTTCCCGCTCCTTCTCTTCCTCATATCCTCTCTCTTACGGAAAATCTGTTCCGCGTCCTCCGGGGATGCCTCTTTTATGGTCTTCACCCCGTAATACTGATCGTATTCCGTTTTTTTCACCCGTATCTTTCCGCGCATATATCCATGCTCCGGGCAGGCGGCAAGACACAGATACAGCTTCTGACCATAGGGGAACCAGCGGATTTTTTTCCGCAGCATGCGGCTGCACCGCAGGCAGACCACATCCCCCATCTCTTTGTCCTTCATAATATCCTCTTTGCTTTCGAAGGTCCGCGAGACATATTTGGAATAATTCGGAAAATACAGGCGGAATTCCTCCTCCTTATTCCTGGGAAGCTGGTAATAGTCCACAGACAGATACACCCCGTACTGCTCCATATTGAGAAGAGACAGAATGCGCGCTGTGTAATAAGCGTCATCCAGCGCCCTGTGAAAAGGCCTCTCCTCTTTCATTTCCTGCTCCTGCACCGCCTGGTCCAGGGACTCCTTAGTGCTTCCGTCCCCGTACTGCAGACAGTAGAGCTTCTGTACATCATAATACAGCAGCGGCCTCGGAAATGAATTTTCTACCCGATAATGGGCCATATTTCTCTGCAGCTCCGTCAAATCCATGGAGCCCCAAGTACAGAAACGGAATTCTTCTCTTCCGCACCATGCGAGAAATTCCTCCATGGCATCACAAAACAGGGCTCCCTGCTTTTTCAGCTCCTCCATATTCAAATGGGTAACTTCTGATATTTTATAATGAAGCTGGCGGTAAACCTGCGGCCGCACCAGCCGGTGAAATTCCCCTTCCGGCTCCAGCTTTTCATTCAGCATCACCGCACCAATCTCTATAATCTCAAAGGGGAGGTGGGGCACCGAATCCTCTTTTCCTCTGGGACTCTGATTCCATTCAAGATCTAAAACAATATATTTCATATAACCACCTGGATGTATTTCCTTATCTTCCACTATCTTATCATATGGCCCCGGATATGGAAAGAGGAGATTTCTTCCCAGGCACCGGCCAAAACATACCTGGACAGTCTTTCTTTCTGTGTGTATAATGAAACCAGAAAGATGCTCACACACTTGAAAAAGGAGGCTTTTCCCATGTATGACAATTATTCAGATGATCCCCGCTATGAGGTCATGTCCGTCGGTTCCTGGTTCATTACGCTTCTCATACTTGCAATTCCCATTGTCAACATTATTATGTACTTTATTTGGGCCTTTGGAAATGGAAACGTAAACCGAAAAAATTTTTGCCGTGCCGGTCTCATCTTCATGCTCATTGCGGTTGTTCTGTCCGTTATTTTCTCCGCAATGATGGGCGCCGCTCTTTTTATGGCTGGTTTTTAAATGGTTATTAAAGCACCGATACACTTCCCCCGCGATTGCCGCATTTTTCAGTGTGGATACGCGGGGATTTTTTATGACTATTCATAACTGTTCAGGACAGCGCATCTTCTTGCCTGGCCGCCGGCCATTTGTTAACTAATAAAATTTAATGGTTGACAATTCGCCTGCCTTCTTTTACAATGTGTTTAAGCACAAACAGACAGGAGGCCGCATTCCCATGAAATCCCATTTTTCTATTCAGGACCTTACCAAGATGGCCCTTTTAACCGCACTCATCAGCGTGTCCGCGTACATCAATATTCCCATTCCTTTCTCGCCGGTGAGCATCACAGCCCAGACACTGGTGGTCAATTTAATCGCCCTGCTTCTGCCCCCCAGGCAGGCGGGCTTCTGCATCCTCGTATATATGCTCCTCGGCCTTGCAGGCCTTCCCGTTTTTTCCGGCGGCGCAGGCGGTCCCGCCAAGCTTTTCGGCCCAAGCGGCGGCTATATTTTCAGCTGGCTTCCCGCTGCCATGGCCATGGCAGCCCTGAAAGGGCGCCGGTATCATTTCGTCCGCTTCTGCACCGTCACAATTCTGGTTGGCATGCCTATCATATACGCCATCGGAACCATTTACATGAAATTTTTTACCGGCATGACCTGGATGGCCGCCTTAAGCGCCGCCGTCATCCCCTTTATCCCTTTGGACATCTTTAAATGTATTGCAGCCGCCTTGATTGTTCGGCCTGTGCAGATTAGTTTAGCGCGGACAGAAAATTTTTCCCGTGTTAAATAATTCTTTTTTATAATTGCCTCAGAGATGAAGATTTTCAGTCTCTGAGGCATCTTATTTTTCATATCTGGTGATATTTACCATATTTCCCATCCCACCGCCTTCTTGACATAAAAAATGGTAGAAATACCTCTGTGCCTCTTGACATTGTATACAAAATGGGATATTATATTGTTCGCACTCGAACAATATTAAACTATATTTTATGCCGAATAGGGAGGTGGAACCGAGGTGGAAAAAGACTGCGGCGCATGGATTAATTTGCTGTCGCATATGGTTAAAGCACGATTAGATGCTACATTACAGGATCTTGATATCACTGGCATGCAGAGCCGGGTAATTTATTACATCCTGGTCCACTTTCAGGAAGGGCCTGTCTTTCAGCGCGATATCGAGGGCGCATTTGGTCTGAGTCGTTCAACTGCAACGGGAATTCTCCAGCAGTTGGAAAAAAAGGATATTATCCATCGGGAAAGCGTTGCCAGCGATGCCCGGCTGAAAAGCCTGGTGCCAACCCAGCATGCTGTGGAATTAAATGCGCAGGTATACGCATGTTTCCGCGAAACAGACCGACTGCTCACACGCGGGCTTTCCGGCGGACAGGTACAGCTGTTTAAGGAAATGGCTGCACAGATGTTTCGCAATCTGGAAAATTGGAACAATACGGAGGCCGGTGACACGGCAGGCAGCGCAGCTGAAAAGGCACGTGCAGACTGGAAGTCAAAAAAGTTCGCGGCTGAACAAAAAAATCTTGTTTATTCCGCAAATAACAATTCAGAAACATGTAGGGAAAAGGAGGAATACCACCAATGATTAAAGTCTTGGCTCGAAGCATTCGGGAGTTTAAGAAGGCTTCAATCCTGACACCTCTTCTGGTAACAGTGGAGGTAATTCTGGAATGCGCGATCCCCTTTGTGATTGCCAATCTAGTAAACCAGATGCAGGCCGGCTGCTCCATGGATGTGATCGTCCGGTATGGCATTATATTAATTGCCATGTCCTTTACATCGCTGGTCTTCGGCGGAGCCGCAGGCGCTACCTGTGCCGCTGCATCCACGGGATTTGCACGAAATCTGCGCAGGGATATGTTCTATAATATTCAGAGCTATTCTTTCGAGAACATTGACAAATTTTCCGTTTCCAGTCTGGTCACCCGTATGACTACAGACATCATGAACGTGCAGATGGCATATATGATGATCATTCGTGTTGCCATCCGCTGTCCTCTGATGCTGGTGTTCTCATTTGTCATGGGATTCATCATGGGCGGCCGTCTGGCTATTATCTTTTTGTTCACCATCCCGATTTTAACCATCGCTCTGTTCCTGGTTATTCGGGCCGCTACCCCTCTCTTCCGCCGGGTCTTCCGCAAATACGATGCCCTGAACGATTCCGTACAGGAAAATGTTCAGGCCATGCGGGTTGTAAAATCTTATGTACGTGAGGACTATGAAAAGAAAAAATTTGTCACGGCAGCTGAAGATGTTCAAAGAGATTTCACCCGTGCGGAGCGCATCATGGCCATCAACAACCCCATCATGCAGTTCTGTGTATACGCAGGCATGGTGTTCGTCATCTCCTATGGATCTTATGCCGTTATCACCAGCCGCGGCCTGGATCTGAATGTCGGCCAGATGTCCTCTATGCTTACCTACAGCTTCCAGATTCTCATGAGCTTAATGATGGTTTCCATGGTATTCGTTATGATCACCATGGCCTCTGAGTCCGCGGAGCGTATTGTAGAAGTATTGAGCGAAAAGAGCACCCTTACAAGTCCCGAGAATGCGCTCACCGAGGTAAAGGATGGCTCCATTGATTTTGACAACGTGAGCTTCAAGTATTCTAAAAAGGCCGACCGCATGGCGCTGGCGGATATTAACCTGCACATTAAGTCCGGTGAAGTGATTGGAATTCTGGGCGGAACCGGTTCTTCCAAATCATCTTTAATCCAGTTGATTCCCCGTCTTTATGACGTCACAGAGGGATGTGTCAAGGTTGGCGGCGAGGACGTTCGGCGCTACGATCTGGAAGCGCTGCGCAACCAGGTAGCCGTGGTTCTCCAGAAAAATGTGCTGTTCTCCGGAACCATCAAAGACAATCTGCGATGGGGAAATCCCGATGCCACCGACGAGGAGATGGAAGAAGCCTGCCGCCTGGCGCAGGCCGATGAATTTATCCAGCAGTTCCCGGATAAATATGACACCTGGATCGAACAGGGCGGTTCCAATGTCTCAGGCGGTCAGAAACAGCGTCTATGTATCGCCAGAGCCCTGCTCAAAAAGCCTAAAATCCTTATCCTGGACGATTCAACCAGTGCGGTTGACACCCGCACGGACGCCCTGATCCGCAAGGGATTCCGCGAATTTATTCCGGAAACTACAAAGATTATCATTGCCCAGCGTGTTGCCAGCGTGCAGGACGCGGACCGCATCATTTTGATGAAGGGCGGGCGCATCGACGCCATCGGTTCCCACGATGAGCTGATGAAATCCAGTGAAATTTACCGTGAAATTTATACATCACAAAACCGAGTAGGAGGTGACAATAATGAGTAGAACCACCACCGGAAGAGGACAGCGGGCGCCGAAAGGCGTAATGCGGCGGCTGATCCGGACAATCTTCGAGTTTTATCCCGTGCTTCTGCCAGTTACGCTGGGCTGTATTCTGGTCAACGCAGTTGTCAGCTCCGTGCCCTCCATTTTTATGCAGAACGCTATCTCCATTGTGGAGGATACCTATCAGTCCGGCGACTGGGCTTCAGCATCCGGACGGATTGTGCGTCTGCTGACCATCCTCATTATCATGTATGTTATCAGCCTGATCGCAGGTGTCTTGTACACCCAGCTGATGGCTATTATCACACAGGGCACATTGGCTAAGCTGCGTGAAAAGATGTTTGACCATATGCAGGATCTTCCCATCCGCTACTTTGACACGCACAGCCACGGCGATATTATGAGCTTTTACACCAATGATATTGATACGCTGCGCCAGATGATCAGCCAGAGCCTGCCGCAGATGATCATCTCTGCGGTTACTCTGTTCAGCGTTTTCTGCATCATGATATACTACAGCATATGGCTGGCTCTGGTGGTTGTCTGCGGCGTTGTCATCATGACTCTGCTGGCTCGCCATATCAGCGGCCGCTCCTCCAGCTTGTTCCTCAAGCAGCAGATTAATATCGCCCGGGCCGAGGGTTATATGGAGGAAATGATGAACGGCCAGAAGGTAATCAAGGTCTTCTGCCACGAGGAGGGCGCAAAAGCCGGTTTTGATGAGATAAATGATGAAATCTACCGGACGGCCCGCACAGCCAACAGCTATGCCAATATCCTGATGCCCCTTCTGGGAAATATCGGAAACGTCATGTACGTGGTGGTAGCCCTGGTAGGCGGAAGCCTGCTGTTAGCCGGAGCTCCGAATCTGAGCCTATCCGGCATGGCTTTCAGCATCAGTATCGTGGTTCCCTTCCTGTACATGACCAAGCAGTTTGCCGGTTCCATCGGCCAGGTGTCTAACCAGGTAAATATGGTTGTCATGGCACTTGCCGGAACACATCGTATTTTTACTCTGCTGGACGAGGAGCCGGAGACCGACGAGGGCTATGTAACCTTGGTCAATGCGCGGGAAAAGGCGGACGGAACTCTGGAGGAATGCCCGGAGCGCACCAACGTATGGGCCTGGAAGCATCCCCACCACGACGGAAGCATCACTTACACCCGCCTGCAGGGCGATGTGCGGTTCTTTGACGTTGACTTTGGCTATGTGCCGGAGAAGACCGTTCTGCACCATATTTCCCTGTACGCAAAGCCGGGTCAAAAGGTTGCTTTTGTGGGCTCCACAGGAGCAGGCAAAACTACCATCACCAACCTGATCAACCGCTTCTACGACATTGCGGACGGAAAAATCCGCTACGACGGCATCAACATCAACAAGATTAAGAAGGCGGACCTGCGCCGCAGCCTTGGCATCGTGCTCCAGGATACCAACCTGTTCACCGGAACGGTTATGGAGAACATCCGCTACGGCAATCTGGATGCCAGCGATGAAGAGTGCATCGGCGCGGCCAGACTGGCCGGCGCGGACGATTTCATCCGTCGCCTGCCCAATGGCTACAACACTATGCTTACGGGCAACGGTGCAAACCTTAGCCAGGGCCAGAGACAGCTCCTTGCCATCGCCCGTGCCGCTGTTGCCGACCCGCCCGTGATGATTCTGGACGAGGCCACCAGCTCCATCGACACGCACACAGAGGCGATTGTACAGAGAGGCATGGACGCCCTCATGCGGGGACGCACCACCTTTGTCATCGCCCACCGTCTGTCCACCGTGCAGAATGCTGACGCGATCATGGTTCTCGACCACGGACGCATCATCGAGCGCGGTACGCATGACGACCTGATTAAGCTGGGCGGAACGTATTATCAGCTGTACACCGGCGCATTGGAATTGGATTAGTTTTAATAGCAGAGGGGATGTTGTTCCCACCCAATTCAATTCCCTCGACCAATCCGCTTCAAATTCATCGGCCCTATCAAATTGGTTCTGGTTTTGGATTCAGGTAAAATACAGAAAATAATACAGAGAGCGAGAAGGACGAACACCCTTCCCGCTCTTTTTTCATACCCATTTTCACTTATTTTTCCGCCTCCTAATTCAAGTTCCATTCGGTTCCATCCAACTTGGATTAAGGCCCAATTAAGGAAAGTGAGATTCAGAAAAAATCCGGAAAACCCTTGTAAAATAAGGGAAATTTGAAAAGGGAAAAGGAAATGAGGATGGGTTCCCATTCGGCTTGATTAGAGATGACGGAGAGCTAAACGGGTGAAAAGAGGCGGGAAGATAAAGCGGAAAGGGAAGGGTGAAGGAATCAGGAAAAGGGATGGGAAAAGAGGGAGGAAAATAAGCAAGTTTTAGGACGAGGTTTTTGTTAGGTGATGTTTTATTTGAATGGGATAAGATGTGGATTTTGGATTGGGTGGGAACATAGAGGCTCCGATTAATTAGAATTAATCCGAGAAAATGGATTTTTGAAATTTTATTTAATCGGAGAAAATGTACCGCTTTAAGACAGAGAAGTACGGCTATTTATAAAATTCTATCCCATTCAAGCACGATTCATTCCGTTTTCTTAGATTAATTTAATGTTT
>CALWBS010000271.1 GCA_944376135.1 uncultured Enterocloster sp. | reverse complement strand
TTACATGCTTATGAATACCAATAGCACTGCCGGGATAAACCGTAGTATGTGCAAAAACCCTCCCCTTTTTATACATTTCATCTTCTGTTTCCAGAAGACTTCTTACTGTAATCTCTCCCACCCCATTAAATGGGCTTGGTTTTCTTGAAGAAAGTATTTCATTTTGCCGTCTAACCATAAAAGCTGTTTCCTTTCCTACAATGAGTATTTTATTATATTTTATCTTTCCTCTTTGAAATCCATTCTCAGCCGTTTTCCCTGCCTGGGATCGCACCGGGAACACGGAATATTTTTCGCTTTCCAGTAAACTGGGCTTCAAAATCATAATAACGCTGCATATTAAAAATCGGAAGAGCACTGGCTCCTTTCACTCCATTTGGGAACATTTTTTCATTAGAAGGGACATTATTCCCGTTCTGCATATTCAACAAACCATACTCCCACATTGCCGCTACCGCTACTTTCATCATATAGTGATAACTGATCATTTTAAATCCTTGCTGATATATTTCTTCGTTGTCCACATCCGGAACGCCATTGACTGAATTTTGATCCGGATAGAACTTCCAACCCGGAATGCGTTCTCCAATTATTTTTGCCAGTTCCCTGGCACGTGTCGACCGACACAATCCGCATACCATTGTTCCTGACGCCCCCAGAGCAATTGCCTCTGTCATCTGTGCAATGCTCTCTTCAAGGGCTTCTTCTTGATCAATCGAACCATTTTTACGGGCAATAACGATGCATGGAGTATCTTCCACTGCCTTTAAGGTGGCTTTCAACACAGCGCGGTATTCATTCCAAGTCATGCCCTCTTCATTTCCTAACAGCAACGCCATTGCACCGCCTGCCGTCATACGGCGTGCAGTACGGTAAGCGGTAAGCGGCTCTTCGAATCCTGCTCCTACATCCACCACTACCGGCAAATCAGAAAAGGTACAAATCCGTTCCACCGCATGGGCCATTTCGTCCGTCGTCAAAAGAGCTTCCGGGCATCCGAGCAGAGACTCTCCCAACTCCCCGCCGCTGAGTAGTATAGCTTTCGCCCCGCTCAGTTGTGCAGCCAGCGCTGAGCCGCAATCATACACGCAAGGAACCATTATACACTCAGACTCTCTGGCAATCAGTTCGGAAATCGTATATTTTGCAGACATATCCTTTCCCTCATTCTTCCTTATAGCTTTTTACACGTTCCACCGTCTCCGCCCAATGGTTACAACTTTCTGACCACTCTGGAAATGTAAGCGGGCTGAGCTGCCAGATCGGATAACCAAAATCATCATTTTCTGTATAAACCGTATTTTTATCATTAAATACATGACGGCCATATTCCAGCATACCTTTCCATGCTCCCTTCATAAAACAGTGGCATGTTACTAGCTTAAACCCCAGCTGATACAATTCGTCCATGTCGTCCACATCAGGCACACCTCCGTCCGCATGAACATCCGGATAACAAAACCATCCGGGTACACGTTTGGATATCTCCTCCCACTCCGGCCTGCCGCCACGATAACAAATATTTTGAATCATTGTCATACCGGCCCCCATTTTTATACCAAGCTGTGCACGGCGTATAGCCTCATTTAAATCATAACCCGCTTGATTCGCAAACTTCTGGGGGCCTGCACCGCCCTCGGTTGTTTTATGCTGTACACGGGCGATAACCATACAATCGGTTCCTTGGCACGCTTCCACAGCAGCTTGCACATTTGCCGCCCAAAGTTCGGCTGGAATAATCTTGTTATGGACGGCGATCTTCCGCCCTTTTTGCTCCACTCCAATCGTACGGACCCCCATAGTGGCATCATGGAACTGATCCTCTATAGAAACAGCCTTTGCCCCCATCTCTGCCATGCGCTTCACATTACGGTATACCGACATGGGATTTCCTCCGCCATCTTCTCCATCTACCAATACCGCACAGTTTGTACTACGGATAATATTTTCTGCCGACATAAGCATCTCGTCCATCGTCATCATTGGCTGGCCAACAAAAGAGTGCATTTGTTCGGTACTGCTGATGGTAAGCGCCTCAAATCCGATGCTTTCAGCACATTTGGCGGAAAAACAGTCAAACACACACGGTGCCCAGAGGATTTCATCTTTCTCCCGAATCAATTCATAAAAACCTTTTTTTGCAGACATGTATAAACCTCCTAGTTATGATTTTATAAACACTCGCTACTTTAAATAGGTCCCATAATACTTGCAAGCACCAAGCTAACCGCCAGAGAAATCAGCGTAATTATAATCGTTGTCACAACCAGGTGCTTATAGCCATCTTTATACGAAATACCGGAAATAGACAGTAACGTGACAATTCCACCACTGTGAGGCATCGTATCCAGGCCCACAGAAGCGATAACACCAATACGGTGAATCAGCGGCGCGCTTACCCCCATGGCAAGGAACGGTTCGGCCAGAACGGAAAGCGTAGTAGTAAGCCCACCCGTTCCGGAAGCATTTAATCCACAAAGCACTGTAGTGGCAATGGCAAAAATGATTAGCGGATCCCCGCCTGACTGCGCAAAATTTAAGATATAATCCACGAGCTTCTGAAAGCCTGGCGCAACCTTGATTACACTGCCAAGGCCAACTACCGCTGAAGCCGTCATAACTGTAACAGCCGCCACCTCCAATGCTTCTTTAACGGATCTGCCGATATTTTCAATGTTTTTATAGAAAAATATCACAACTAAGAAAATACCCGCTATCAGTGACACTGCAATGTTTAACATGAGAACATTCAACAGTATCATTACACAGATAAGAGGAAGAATCGCCAAAAGCGGATTGGGCAGGACGCCCTTCTTCTCCAATGCATCCACCTGTGCTAGATCCTGCTCTACAGACGCATCTGCCACAAATCCAATACCAGCCCTTGCGGCCTTTCTTGCCTCAAAATTAAGATACCAAAACGATAAAACCAAAGTTACCAGCGCCGCAAAAATACCAATCATTGGGGCAGCCATCGGTGTCGTGCCCAAGTAGGTGGTGGGCATGATATTCTGATCCGCCGGAGTACCTGGCAACATAGAGGCCCAGGTAAAAATCCCTGACGCGATGGTTGCAGGTATGAGATAGCGCGGCAAATTTGCCTTACGGAAAACTGCCAGTGTAATGGGATACAAAGCAAAGCTGCTGACAACCGACGACACTCCTCCATATGTAAGCAAGCCGCCCGCAAGAATAATAGAAAGGATCGCCAACTTCACGCCCATTTTGTTGATAATCCACATAGCAATCGAATGTGCTGCTCCTGATACATCCATGAGCTGAGATAAAATAGTACCGAATAAAATCATCCACCAAAATCTCGCCACATATCCAGAAATCCCCTCAATATAGGTATCCGTTACCGTTTCAACCACCGGCATACCGCTAAAAAATGCTACAACCACAACACTAATCAAACCTGAAAAGACAACAGGAACCTTCTTGATTGTTAATGCCATCAACATAACAAGCCCAAGAATAATAGCTAACATGTCCATAAATTCAGTTTCCTTTCTCCAAAATGTTTTATAAAGTATTTACCTGTCATTCAGAAAATTCCTTCCGACAAATATTACTTACAGACAGTTTTTACAAATCAACCGACAAAGAAAAGATGCCTTAGAAATATTTCCTGTTCCGCATGTACAATCTATTTAATTCCTTCCACAATAATATTGGTTATCCTTTCTCTATCACCCCCATCATTTCTCCAGATATAGAATCAGTCATATGTTTTGTACAAAACATCTTTTATAACTGTAGTATACATCATGCACATTACCGTGTCAATACAATTTTTCTTCTCATTTTGGCCATCTATTATATGTATAACTCTAACTTATTTCTAAATTCTTTGTGAATTCTCGCTTTTCTCCTGTTGATATTTTAGCACATATGATTTATAATATGCATGATGTATACATATTACAAATTAATTATCAGTGTTAAATAACGGAGAAAACAGTATGGCCTATTCATCGAACGACAAAAAGAACTATTTATACCTTACTTTAAAAGAAAAATTAATTACCTGTGTCTATCCCCCCGGCTCTCTTCTAAATGAAGTACAGTTAGCCCAAGAATATGGTGTCAGCCGCACACCCGTTCGTGAGGCGATCGGACGCTTAGAAAATGATGGATATATAAAGGTTTTACCTAAAAAGGGAATCTATGTGACAGAAATATCCATTTCCGATGTGATGCAGATTTTCCAGGCCCGACTTGAGCTTGAACCTGTTGCTCTAAAGTTAGCCGCTCCTTATCTGAACAGGGAAGAAATTAACATGTTTAAGGAGCGTCTAAATGACGATACTCTCTCCTTATCAGATTCCCTTCGTCTTGATACAGCAATGCATCTGTTCATTATTGAGCACTGCGGGAACCGCTATATCATTGAAATCATGCGCAAAGTGTTTGATGACAGCACTCGCATTGTAATCGCAAGTAAACAAAATCAAGTAAAAATTCATAATGCCAAAAAAGAGCACACACAAATTCTTGACAGTCTTCTGAATAAAGATGACATCAATTTAACTGCCGAACTTATGCGTGCTCATATAGAGACGTGTAAGCGTACTTCCCTGGATTATTTTTATTCACTTGGCTTCAGCCATTCGGTTCCTGAAAATGCCCAGTACAAAGAAGAACTGCAAAAAATTGGTACCTAAAAATGTACCACGATGCAGTGTCGTCTTTTACCGCAGAAACACCCGCACCACCCTCTCCCACACCCACCGGTACGGCTGATACCGCATGGGAAGGTCAATCCAGGTCTTTTTGTCCACGATGCTCTTATCATGGGTAAAGGTGTCGAAACCGGTCTTTCCGTGGTAGGCCCCCATGCCGCTCTCTCCAAAGCCTCCGAAGCCCATTTCCGTGGTGGCCAGGTGAATGATCGTATCGTTCACGCATCCTCCGCCGAAGCCGCAGCGGGACAGCACCCGCTCCGCCGCCCGTTTGTCCGAGGTAAAGATATAGAGAGCCAGGGGATGGGGCATGGCGTTCACATTGCGGATCACTTCGTCCAGCCGGTCAAATACAAGAACCGGCAGGATGGGGCCGAAAATCTCCTCCTGCATGACAGCATCAGAAAAGCTCACCTGATCCAGTACCGCCGGCTCTATGCGCAGGGACTCCCGGTCCGCCTTCCCGCCGCACACGATCTTGCTCTCATCCATCAGGCCCAGGAGCCGGTCAAAATGCTTTTCATTGATAATCTTTCCGTAATTCGGATTCGCCAGGGGCTCTTTGCCGTACTGCCTGCGAATCTGTTTCTTAATTTCCTTAATCAGTCTGTCCTTCACGGCGCGGTGGCAGTAAATATAGTCCGGCGCCACACAGGTCTGCCCGCAGTTTAAATATTTTCCAAAAACAATCCGTCTGGCGGCAAGTTTTATATCCGCCGTCCGGTCCACAATGCAGGGGCTCTTTCCGCCCAGCTCCAGCGTAACCGGCGTCAGATGGGCCGCCGCGCTGCCCATGACTTCCTTTCCCACGGCCTGGCTTCCGGTAAAGAAAATATAGTCAAAATGTTCCTTCAGAAGGCAGGTGTTTTCCGCCCGTCCGCCGGTTACCACCGCCACGTAGCGGGAAGGGAAGCACTGGGCGAGAATGTCCGCGATCACCGCGCTGGTCTGGGGAGAATAGGCGCTGGGCTTCACCACCGCGGTATTCCCGGCAGCCAGCGCGTCCGCCAGGGGGGAGAGCGTCAGCATGAATGGATAATTCCAGGGGCTCATGATCAGCACCACGCCGTAGGGCGACGGCTTCACGAAACTTTTCGAATGAAACTGGGCGATAGGCGTCCGCACCCGCCTGTCTGCGGCAAACTGCGGGATGTGCTTTATCATATAGCGGATCTCCTCCAACACCATGCCGGTCTCGCACATATAGCTCTCAAAATTACTTTTTCCCAGGTCAGCCTTTAACGCCGCGTGAATTTCCTTTTCATGCCCGGATACCGCGGCATAGAGCCTGCGAAGGGCGTTAATCCGCCGGTTCACCGGAAGGGTCGCCCCGGTCCGAAAATATTTTCTCTGTCTGGTTATCACTTGATTGATTTCCTGCTCAGTCATGTCTTGCTCCCTTCTTCTCATTTTCCACCGCCCAAAACTGCCCCAGAATCGTCGCAAACTACCGCCGCGAACCGCAGCCGACTACCGCAGCCGGTGATAAAACCATTCCAGCTCCCCGGCGTCCATCAGCACAGGGACGGGATACAGGGGATTGGCCTCCCTGTCCGCATGGCGGGCCAGCCTGGGAATATCCTTCTCCTGGATTTCCGGAATCCGGTCCCCGATCCCAAAGCGCTTCTTCATTTCGTTAATCGCCCGGATAAACCGGGCGGCAGCCTCCCCGCAGGGCGTATGCTCATCCGCAAACCCGGCGGCAATGGCCAGGCGCGCCAGCCTCCGGTGAATCCTTTTTCCGTAGGCCTCCAGCATCATGGGAAGAATCACTGCATTTGCAAGGCCGTGGGGCACATTGTATTCCCCGCCCAGGGAATGGGCAATGGCGTGCACATACCCCACATAGGATTTGGAAAATGCGCAGCCTGCGCAGAAGGACGCCCGGAGCATGTTGCGGCGGGCTCTCACATTGCGGCCATTTTCCCAGGCCTCGTCAATATTTTCAAAAATCAGCTTCACGGCCAGAAGGGCATCCTTCCTGGTGCCATAGGTCGTGGAGTTCCCGATATAGGCCTCCACCGCGTGGGTCAGTGCGTCCATGCCCGTTGTTGCGGTGAGAAAAGGCGGAAGCCCCAGGGTGACGCCTGGATCCAGCACCGCATACCGGGGAATCAAGGGGAAATCATTGATGGCGTATTTATGGCGCGTCCCGGCGTCCGTGATCACCGCCGCTAAGGTGGTCTCGCTTCCCGTTCCCGCTGTGGTGGGAACCGCAATCAAAAGCGGCAGCTTTTTTTGCACCTTCAAAATTCCCGCCATTTTCCCCAGGGGCTTTCCCGGCTTCACGATACAGATGCCCGCCGCCTTGGCGCAGTCCATGCTGGATCCGCCGCCAAAGCCGATGATGCAGTCGCAGCCGGCCTTCCGGTAAAGCGCCGCGGCCTCCGCCGCATTGTCCGTGGTGGGATTTGCCGCTGTTTTATCATAGACAAAGCAGGCAATCCCCGC
>CALWBS010000270.1 GCA_944376135.1 uncultured Enterocloster sp. | reverse complement strand
CGCACGCTATTGCCGTTCTTTTCGGGAGGACGGCGCAAATTATGGAAGATGTCCGTCCAAAAAGGAAACCTATTTGGGCTTCAAGGTGCATGCCCTTATTACAATAGAAGGTTATATTACTGCTTTTGAAATCACCCCGGCTTCCGTTGATGACCGGGAGGGTCTGCGGGATTTTGCGGAAAACCATCTCTGCCTTACGGTACTTGGAGATAAAGGCTATACAGGAGAACGGCTTTGGGAGGATATGCGTGAGAAAGGCATATGCCTGATGTCCCTGAAGCCATCCAATCATAAGAATAACTGGCCAAAGGAGATACGGCAGCTGATCTTCCGTTTTCGGCGGAGGGTGGAAACAGTATTTTCCCAGCTTAGTGAACAGCTGAATGCAGAAAAAGTCCTTGCAAAAAGTTTTCAAGGATTATGTACCCGGCTGGAAAATAAGATTCTGGGTCATAATCTGCGCATGGCATTCAACAGTATTTTTGGGGAACCGTGCGATATTGGAAAAATAAAGCATCTTATTTTCTAAAGTAAATGTCGCTTGTTTCTATGATATAGGGATACTTTGTGCAATTTGAGCTGACGAGCGGTCATATTTTCAAATAGCACAAGGAGTTGACTTATATTGCATGAAGCCGCCCTATGAAGATGCGGTAGGAATTGATTACCGCTCTCCTTATGGAGTTTTCGTTACGAAAAATTATTCGTGTGCTGGAGAAACAAGGGCATTGGGCCGCGTGCTGGATTTTATGGGATACACTTGGATTCATGCGCACGAAAATGAAAACGTCCATCAGTGGTGCATTGTCAATATGGACGGGCAGGTAGGATATGCGGATCCGCAAGGTGTATATGTCGGATATGGAGAATATTGGGCTCTGACATTTTAGTGAGAACTATCGCTTTAATTTCAATAATTCTTCAAAAAATTATACAAAGGAGAGATTTAACATGAAGAAAAAAACCTTATTAACAGCAGCTGTTTCTATGGCGCTGGCTGCTTCCATGAGCATTCCTGCATTGGCAGGCTCCTGGCAGTCGAATGTAACAGGTTGGTGGTGGCAGAATGACGATGGTTCTTATCCGGTCAATTCCTGGCAGTGGCTAGACGGGAACAATGATGGAACGGCAGAGTGTTATTACTTTGGTCCCGATGGCTATATGTTAGCAAACACGACCACACCGGACGGATATTCTGTAGATGGTAACGGTGCCTGGGTGGTAAATGGTGTGATCCAGACGCAGACATCAAGCATACAGGCACACCAGACCGGCGTATATACGGATAATTACAGCGGTACATATGCGGTTCCATATTTTGACATGGACGGAAGCAAGACTTACCATGATGTTATCATTACTTACGATGCGGGAAGCAATTCCATCCTTTACAATGATCCCGTTGCTGGTTATACGGCCACCTATACGTACTTTGGAGCCGGTTTAAACGGCTGGACAGCGTTTGAGTTGGTAAGTACAGAAGAAAAATCCTCGATTTTCTTCTCTGCTCCCGGCGTTATGGAGGCCTATGGATGGGATGATTTTGAGAGTGTGCAGAGAAAATAAAGAGGCAAAGATAAAAACGCAGCGTAAGAGAACCTCTCTTACAGAGCCGGTAGGCAGCGCCCGGCCGCAATCCCAAGCGAACACAGCGGGAAGTACACAGACAGATGCAGAATAGAGGAAAGAAAAGCACAGGGACAGGTAGACCTGCCCCTGCTTTTCTTACCGCATGTGATATGTCATCTCAATTAACTCAATAAAACGAGAAGCCCAAACACTATGATCTACTTCACTTTGGATCTCCACTTCGGACATGAAAAAATTATCCGTCACACAGGAGGGCCTTTTTTCAATGCGGACGAGATGACTACAGCTCTAATCAAGAATTGGAACCGGACGGTCTGTCCCCGGGATGAGATTTATACTCTTAGGCACTTTACCATGAAAGGCCCGGAATATTTTTCAGACAATTCGGCTTTTGGCAAAACCCACTTTGAATGGGTTCGGGATTTGGGGGAATTGTGCTGGCAGAATCAAAGATTTATCCTGCTTCACTATCCAATTGAAGTGTGGTACAGGTATTTTACATCTTCATGGCCATGAGCACCTGACAGGCAGCCTGCAGACTATGGAATTCGCGCCGAAGAACTGCCTGCACGGATTACAAAATCCACCGCATGGCTCGTCACCCCCAGCAGATCCCCCCGCTCGCACACGGCCAGGTGATACTTCAGATACAGCTGAAACGTATCGTCATCCATGGCGTCCACTGCCTCCCGCATCAGCAGCGAGCAGCCATCTGATATCACGTACGCAGCGAAAATGATTCCCCCCGGCTTTGTCACGCGGAGCGCCTCCCGGATTGCCTGCTGCTTATCCTCCTTGCTGTACAGATGGTACAAAGGGCCGAGAAGCAGAGTGATATCGTATTGATTGTCCGGGAAGCCGGAAAGGTGCAGGGCATTTCCCTGAATAATCGATATCCTTTCATCCGCCCGTGTATTTCTGCGGAACATTTCTATGTTGCGGGCTACCAGTTCCACCGCGTCCACCTCATATTCCCTGCGGGCCAGGGCATGGGAATACCTGCCGGTTCCCGCTCCAATTTCAAGAACTCGGTCTCCGGGCTTTATGTATTTGTCTATGTAATGCATGGTTGTGAGGAATTCAACCGCACCGTGCCGGGACGCAAGACGGCCGTCCTCATCATAGGAATTGTAAAAATCTGTGATGTATGGGTTCATCTTCTATTCTTCTCTCCTCTCCCGCTCTGTCTCAGTCTGTGGACACTGCTAAGTAGTAACATTGTTGCATATTGAAAGTTCTCTGTCAAGAACAGTATAATTATCCGCAAAAGAACATTCACAAAAAAGGACATAAAAAGCGAGGCAAATTCAAGGCCGCAGCCGTGTACTTACGGCAGGGCGAGGCCTTCATACTCGCTTTTGAGGAGGGATACTCATGGAATGGCTGAAAAATTAAGCGGCGCCATTGACTACATTGAAAATAACCTGGACAAGGAGATATCCTGCGGGGAGGCCGCCCGGATTGCCTGCTGTTCCCCATTCTATTTCCAGCGGCTCTTCTCCTATGTATCCGGCATCTCCCTGTCCGAATACATCCGGCGCAGAGAAATGATCCGGGCCGCCTTTGAGCTCCAGCGCACAGGGGCCAAGGTAATTGACGTCGCCCTGAAATACGGGTATGCGGGGCTTCCGGATATTGAAGTATATCCCATCTGCCAAGATGTGCCCGCAGGAGGCCATTCCGAAGTGCGGATTGCCATAAAGAAGAAACAGAAGGAGGATACGTCATGCTGCATTTAAAGCTGAAAGGCAGCTATTATCCGATGGGCTTTGCCAGGGTCGGCCAGGTCATTTACGGCAGAACCAACGATCTTCCGCCCTATTTGAAGGAAGGATGCAGAAGTGAGCCCTGCGCGCCTCTGGGAGGGAACCGTTTTTCTCTCACCACCTCCTCCTTTATCAATGGGGAGGAAGGGCTCAACGAACACGGCCTTGCGGTAGCCATGACTTTTGTCATGTCCCGTCTGGAGGACATCCGTCCGGGTTTTAATTCCTGCTTTGCGGTGCGGTATCTGCAATTTCCCTGCCCATGCGGGGGAAGCCTTATAGAAGCGGCCCAAAAGCTATAAAAGGGGATTACGGCTTCCTGTGCCAGTACGACTGTATTCCTGATTTTGAGACGGTCTGGAGCTCAGTGTTTGATCTGATAGAAGATACCGGCCTGGCCGGTTTGGAACAATCGCGATAACAAACTCTGGGAGCGGTGAAAAAATACGCCGCTCCCAGAGTCCATCCAAACAAAACAGCCGCCCGCTGTCACGCGTGCACAATATTCGTATACTCTGAAATCTCCCTGCTGACCGTGCACAAATCCTCCACGCTCATCTCATGCACGTCCGCATGTCCCGTAATCCTGGCAAAAGTCTTTATCTCCTCCAATGATACCTGAAGGAAATTCGCTACCCGCTGAGCCGCCGCATCCTCCGAAAACCTCCCGCGAAGCCCCTCGTCCTGGGTTGCAACGCCCACCGGACACATGCCGGTCCCGCAGATGCGGTACTGCTGACAGGCCGCCGCAATCAGAGCCGCTGAGGCGACAGCCGCCGCATCCGCCCCCATAGCCAGAGCCTTGGCAAAATCAGAAGATACCCGGAGCCCTCCAGTGATCACCAAATCGACCTTGCTGCCCACCTGGTCCAGATACTTTCTCGCCCGGTAAAGCGCATAGATAGTAGGCACGCTTGTGGAATCCCGAATCAATTTGGGACTGGCCCCTGTGGCTCCGCCCCTTCCATCAATCGTGACAAAATCCGGATCTGCGTACAGGCAGAAAGCCAGATCCCTCTCAATCCGCCCCGCCGCGATCTTGATGCCGATGGGACACCCCTCCGATCGCGCTCTGAGAGTGTCCACCAACTTTTTTAAATCGTCCTTTGTTTCAATCCCCGCAAAGCGGGAGGGGCTTATCACATCCTGACCCACGGGCTTTCCCCGGACAGCCGCAATCTCCGGCGTCACCTTATTTCCAGGAAGATGACCGCCCATCCCCGGTTTCGTGCCCTGCCCAATTTTAATCTCAATGGCGTCTGCCTGCCTCAGATTCTCGTCTGTCACGCTGTACTGATTGGGTACATACTCAAAAATGTATTTATAGGCCGCCGCTCGTTCCTCCGGAAGAATCCCTCCTTCGCCGGAGCACATGGCGGTTAGGGCCATGGCGCTCCCCCGTGCCAGGGCTATCTTTGTCTCCCGCGAGAGCGCCCCAAAGGACATATGGGAAATATAGACCGGATTCTCCAAAACCATGGGTTTTGCTGCCTTTTTGCCGATCACAGTGCGGGAGGAAACCGGCGCGTGCTCGTCCAGAGGCATTGGATCCAGCTGTGCCCCTAAAAACAGGATATCGTCCCAGCCCGGCATGGGCATGCGGGTGCTCATCGCCTCAATGATAGATGTCCCCGTCACTGCCATCTGGTGAATCTCATCCATATAGCGCTCCCCTGTCCCTATGCGGGCAAATTCCGGGTCATACGCCAGGGAATCACCGGGGGCTGCGGCAATCTCTCCGCCGTATTCTTTCTCTTCACTCTGTACGGATTCCGAATTCTCCGCGCGAACCATTTTCCTCACAGAGACTCCGCATACCGGACAGACATGAAGCCGGCTTATGGGCACGCCCTCTTTCTCCTCATCGTAAATCGTCCCACAAAATCTGCAGCGATACTGAGCCATAACTTCCCCTCCTTCTTTATTTTTCAAAAATAAGAACGATTACTGTTATCATCCTCAGTATACCATGGGCCTGCGGAAAAGTCCAGAATGTGTTTGAAAATTCGTCCCATCAGCCCTCTAGATATTTCTTCACATATTTCCCCGTATAGGATACAGGGCTCTCCGCCACTTCCTCCGGAGTTCCCTTGGCGATCACGGTTCCTCCCTTATCACCGCCCTCCGGGCCGATGTCAATGATATAATCCGCCGTCTTAATCACATCCAGGTTGTGCTCAATCACCACCACCGTGTTTCCCCCCTCGGAGAGCCGGCGCAGGATGTCAATCAGCTTGTGGACATCCGCAAAATGCAGACCTGTGGTAGGCTCGTCCAGGATATAAATAGTCTTTCCCGTACCCCGCTTAGAGAGCTCCGTGGCCAGCTTGATCCGCTGGGCTTCCCCGCCGGAAAGTTCCGTAGAGGGCTGCCCCAGGCGGATGTATCCCAGCCCTACATCGTACAGCGTCCGAATCTTCCTGGTAATAGAGGGGACATGCTCAAAAAACTTCAGCGCCTCCTCCACCGTCATGTTCAGCACATCATAAATATTCTTCCCCTTATACTTTACCTCCAGGGTCTCCCGGTTGTACCGCTTTCCCTTGCAGACCTCACAGGGCACATACACATCCGGCAGGAAATGCATCTCAATCTTGATAATGCCGTCGCCGGAGCAGGCTTCGCACCGGCCTCCCTTTACGTTGAAGCTGAAGCGGCCCTTGGAATATCCCTTCGCCTTGGCATCTGTAGTGGATGCAAACAGATCCCGTATCAGGTCGAATACCCCTGTGTAGGTGGCCGGGTTAGATCGGGGCGTGCGGCCAATAGGCGACTGGTCGATGGCGATGATCTTATCCAGCTGCTCTACCCCGTCGATGCATTTGTGCTTTCCCGGGATCGTCCTGGCACGGTTCAATTTCTTCGCCAGCGCCTTGTAGAGGATCTCATTCACCAGAGAGCTTTTTCCTGATCCTGAAACCCCGGTCACGCAGGTCATCACCCCCAGGGGAAAGGACACGTCGATATTTTTCAGGTTGTTCTCTGCCGCCCTGCGCACAGTAATCCACCCTGTGGGCTTCCTCCTCTCCGAGGGAACCGGGATCTTCAGACGGCCGCTCAGATACGCACCGGTAATGGAATCCGGATTCGCCATAATCTCCTCCGCTGTGCCGATGGCCACCACCTGTCCCCCGTGTTCCCCTGCGCCGGGTCCGATATCCACAATGCAGTCCGCCGCCCGCATGGTGTCCTCATCGTGCTCTACCACCAGCACGCTGTTGCCCAAATCGCGCAGATGCAGCAAGGTTTTCAGCAGCTTGTCATTGTCCCTCTGGTGCAGGCCGATGCTGGGCTCGTCCAGGATATAGGCTACGCCCACCAAGCCGGAGCCGATTTGGGTGGCCAAGCGGATCCGCTGGGCCTCCCCGCCGGACAGAGTGCCTGTAGCCCGGGACAAAGACAGATAATCCAGGCCCACATCAATGAGGAAACGGATCCTGGCGCCAATCTCCTTCAAAATGGATGCACCGATAGTCTGCTGCATAGGCGACAATTCCAGGTACTCCAGAAAGTCTTGGAATTTTAGTATGGACATGTTGGTTGCCTGGAAAATGTTCATCCCGCCCACAGTTACGGCCAGGGACTCCTTTTTCAGCCTCTGTCCTTTACACATCGGGCAGGGAGTGATACGCATATATGTCTCATACTCAGCCTTGGATGCCTCAGAAAAGGTCTCTTTATAACGCCGGTTCACATTTTCCAAAAGGCCCTCAAAGGCCACGTCGTAGATTCCCTCGCCGCGCTGGCTCTTGTAGTGCACCTTCACCTCATGGCCCTTGGTGCCGTAGAGCAGGATATCCTTGATCTCCTGGGGATAGTCCTCAAAGGGAGTGTCCAGATCAAAATGGTATTCCTGGCACAGCGCATCCAGAATCGCCCGGGTAAAACTCCCCTTATCCGTACAGGACTGCCAGCCCAGCACCACAATAGCCCCCTGGTTGATGGAAAGGGATTTATCCGGAATCATCAGATCCGCGTCGAACTCCATCTTATAGCCCAAACCAAAACACTCAGGGCAGGCCCCAAAGGGGTTGTTGAAGGAGAAGCTTCTGGGCTCCACCTCGTCAATACTGATCCCGCAGTCCGGGCAGGAGAAGCTCTGGCTGAAATTCACCGGCTCCCCGCCGATTACATCCACCGTCATAAGTCCGCCGCTTAAAGCCATCACTGTCTCGATGGAATCCGTCAGGCGCTTCTCAATGCCCTCCCGTACCGCCAGGCGGTCCACCACCACCTCGATATTGTGCTTGATATTTTTCTCCAGCTTGATCTCCTCGGACAGCTCATATAGATTCCCGTCAATCCGCACCCGGACATAGCCGCTTCTTCTGGCCTGCTCCAGCACTTTCACATGCTCGCCCTTCCGCCCCCGTACCACAGGGGCCAAAAGCTGGATCCTTGTCCGCTCCGGCATCGCCATGATCTGATCCACCATCTGGTCAATGGTCTGCTTGCGAATCTCCTTGCCGCACTTGGGGCAGTGGGGAATGCCCACACGGGCATAGAGAAGACGCATATAGTCATAGATCTCCGTCACCGTACCCACCGTAGATCGGGGGTTGCGGTTGGTGGACTTCTGGTCAATGGAGATAGCCGGGGAGAGCCCCTCGATGCTCTCCACATCCGGCTTTTCCATCTGTCCCAGAAACTGTCTCGCGTAGGAGGAAAGAGATTCCATATACCGCCTCTGCCCCTCCGCGTAAATCGTATCAAAGGCCAGGGAGGACTTCCCTGACCCGGAAAGGCCGGTAAGTACCACCAATTCATCCCTGGGAATGTCCACGGAAATATTCTTCAGGTTGTGCTCGTTGGCCCCGCGAATCTTGATGTACTGCTTTGCCATGTATAAATGCTCCTGTTCCATCGCAAAAAGCGGCAGACATACGCCGCCTCAGATTTATCATTTTCTGTTCTGTCAGTATAGCATAATTTGCCGCATATTGCAAACATTTGTTCGGAAGCAATCCCGCTGCCGTATCATTCCCTATTGAGCAAAGGAGCTGACGCAAGATCACCTAACCGCCTGCCGGGCAGACCTGTCTTTATCGCTTCTCATCCTCCGCCCTATACATATCCATTTGCCTCTCCAGCACATCCGCAGCCAGCCCTACGGTTTTCCTGCACCGTCCTTTGTCCAGCGCCTCATCCCAATAGCGCTCTTTCAACTCCGCGCAGAGATCACTTCCGAGCGTTTCCGTGAACGCCTTCATAAACTGTTCCACCCGGCTGCGCGCCAGTTCTTCAGCATGAGCGCGCGTATGGATATATTTGCTGGATACAGTTGCCACACTGCCGGCACAGGCGCCGCAAAGGCGGCCGGCATAACACCCGGCGCCAAAGCCCCCAATCGCAAGGAGCGCTTTCTCATCCAGGCCGAGGCCGTAATATTCATTCGCGCCGCGGAGCAGACTCTCCGCACAATTGTAATCATTCTCCAGATAATACTTCATCACCGTATCTTTCAGCATACCGCTACCTCTCCTCTCTGAAATATGCCAATCCCAAGCTTGCCGGCGGCTGGTGCTCTCTCTTCTTCCTGAGGCTGGTGATCACCAGCACTACAATCGTCACCACATAGGGCAGAGCCTTGAAAACCTCCTGGGCCCCCCGGTCCAGGCCGGGAATATACAAATACAGGATGTACAATCCGCCGAAGAGGAAGGAGCCCCAGATGGCATTCACCGGCTTCCAGAGGGCAAAAATAACCAGCGCGATGGCAAGCCAGCCTCTATCGCCGAATCCATTATTCGTCCAGGTTCCGCCGGAATATTCCATGACGAAATACAGGCCGCCCAGGCCGCTGATGCCTCCGCCCAGGCAGGTTGCCAAATACTTATAGGCCGTCACATTAATGCCCGCTGCGTCCGCCGTGGCAGGGCTCTCGCCCACAGCGCGCAGATTCAGCCCCTTACGCGTCCTTGCCAGGAAGAAGGCCATGGCGATGGCCAGCAGAATAGACAGGTATGTGAGAAAGCCGTAGGAAAACAGAAGATCTCCCACCACTCCCAGACCGGAGAGCCCCGGTATAGGCGTGCTGTAGGCCGCTCCCGTAGCCGCTACGGAAATCTGTCCCACGCCGCCTGCGAGTTTTGCCAGGGAACCCCCGAAAAAGTTGCCAAATCCCACGCCAAAGGTGGTCAGGGCCAGGCCCGTCACGTTCTGATTGGCCCGCAGACTGATGGTGAGCACGCTGTACACCAGACCGCCCAGGGCCGCACAGGCGAAGGCACAGACAAAGGAGATTAAAAGCCCCACAAACCCATTGGGAGTTTCTGTGGAATTTTCATACAAAAACGCGCCGATCAGCCCGGCAATGCCGCCCATATACATCATTCCTGGAATTCCCAGGTTCAGATTACCCGATTTTTCCGTCAGAATCTCCCCTAAAGCGCCGTAGAGAATACCGATTCCCTGGCCGATGGCCCTCTGGATAAAAATAATTAAAAATCCCATATTCTATGCTTCCTCCTTTCCCGCTTTTCTTTCCCGGCGGCCGCGCATCCCCACCCGGTAATTGATGAAAAATTCACAGCCCAGAATGAAGAACAAAATAATGCCCGTAATAACATCCGACGCATTCTCATTCAGATTAAACTGGGAAGCGATCTGCCCCGCTCCCTTCTGCATAAACACCAAAAAGAATGACACCAGAATCATGGCAAAGGGATTGAATTTGCTCAGCCAGGAAACAATGATAGCCGTAAATCCGCGGCCTCCCGCCGTACTGGTGGAAATCGTATGGCTGGCCCCGCTCACGATGATAAATCCGGCAATCCCGCAGATCGCGCCGGACAGGGCCATAGTCCGCATGATTACCCGCTTTACATTAATACCCGCGTACCGGGCCGTGTTCTCACTCTCTCCCACCACAGCGATCTCATAGCCCTGCTTGCTGTATTTCAGATAGACAAACATCGCTGCAGTCAGCGCCAGGACAATGAGCAAATTCCAACCGTAATCCAGACCGAAGAGTTCCGGAATCCATCCTCCCCTGGTGGTGGAATTGATGGTTCCCACAGAATTAGAACCCTTAGGATTTTCCCAGAAAATAATGCAGACTGTAATCACCTGCATAGCCACATAGTTCAT
>CALWBS010000269.1 GCA_944376135.1 uncultured Enterocloster sp. | reverse complement strand
GAGGCCGCGGAGCCGGTTTTGAGGAAAAATGCGGGTATTTTGGGGAAAAGGTGGTGCTTTATGCGCAGACATTGGGATTAAACACCTGCTGGGTGGCGCTGACGTACAATAAGGGAAAGACGCAATTTGCGGCGGACAGGGGCGAAAAGCTGCATCTTGTGATAGCAATCGGCTATGGGACGGAGCCGGGCGTACCCCACCGGTCAAAGCCCAGGGAAAGGGTGATGCAGGTGCGGACAGCCCCACCGGACTGGTTTCTGCGGGGCGTTGACGCGGCCCTGCTGGCCCCTACGGCGGTCAACCAGCAGAAATTTTTGTTCTGCCTGGACGGAAATGTGGTGTCCGCGAAAGCGGGAATGGGATTTTACAGCAAAATCGATCTGGGAATCGTGAAATACCATTTTGAAATCGGCGCGGGAACGGATCATTTCCAATGGGCGGAAAAAGTCTGATTCGATTTTTGTTGACGCGGTCTTGTTTTCTTAGTATTATAATTATAAGAAATACTCAATTTAAAAGCAGAATTTATTAATCGTACTAATCAATATTATTCACATGGATAATGAGAGGAGAAAAGCAATGGCAAAAGTAGGAATTGTGATGGGCAGCGATTCGGACATGCCGGTGATGGCAAAAGCCGCAGAGATTTTAGACAAGCTGGGCGTAGAGTATGAGATGACCATTATCTCCGCCCACAGGGAGCCGGATATTTTCTTTGAGTGGGCAAAGTCCGCTGAGGAGAAGGGATTTAAGGTGATTATCGCCGGGGCAGGCAAGGCGGCCCATCTTCCGGGCATGTGTGCGGCTATTTTCCCCCTGCCCGTGATCGGGATTCCTATGAAGACCTCGGATCTGGGAGGTGTGGACTCCCTGTATTCCATTGTGCAGATGCCAAGCGGCATTCCCGTGGCCACGGTGGCGATCAACGGCGGGGCGAACGCGGGCATTCTGGCGGCAAAGATTCTGGCGGCATCGGATGAGGTTCTCCTTGCAAGGCTCAGGGATTATTCTAAGGAGCTGAAGGATGATGTGGTGTGCAAGGCAGAAAAACTTGCCATGCTGGGCTATAAGGAGTACATGGCGCAGATGAAGTAAATGCCGGTAGGGAAAAACGGGGCTATCGGTATCGGAAGATGGCAGGAGCCGGAAATCAGAGAGGAGCCGGCACCTGCCTGTTCGAAAAAAAAAGAGAGATGCCGGCCGGGGTCTGACCGGCAGCTGGAGATCGTGTGGAGGAAAAAGATGGATTACAAAAAAGCCGGAGTAGATATTGAAGCGGGATATAAGGCGGTAGAGCTCATGGGAAAATACGTGAAGGAGACCACCCGGCCGGAGGTCCTGGGGGGGATCGGAGGCTTCTCCGGGGCATTTTCCATGGCAGCCTTCAAGGGGCTGGAGGAGCCCACCCTGCTGTCCGGGACGGACGGCGTGGGCACCAAGCTGAAGCTGGCGTTTTTGATGGATAAGCATGATACGGTGGGCATTGACTGCGTGGCTATGTGCGTGAACGATGTGGCCTGCGCCGGGGGAGAGCCTCTGTTTTTCCTGGATTACATTGCCTGCGGGAAAAATGTGCCGGAGAAGATCGCCCAGATCGTGAAGGGGGTGGCCGCAGGGTGCCTTCAGGCCGGGGCGGCTTTGATCGGCGGGGAGACTGCTGAGATGCCTGGCTTTTACCCAGAGGACGAGTATGACCTGGCGGGCTTTGCTGTTGGAATTGTGGATAAGAAGGATCTAATCACCGGGGAGAAGCTGGCGGTGGGGGATACCCTCATCGGCATCGCATCCTCAGGCGTTCACTCCAACGGATTTTCCCTGGTGCGGAAAGTTTTTGAAAAGGAACTGACGAGAGAGGGGCTTAATGCCTATGTGGACAGCCTGGGCACCACGCTGGGGGAGGCCCTGCTGGCTCCTACGAAAATTTACGTGAAGGCTCTGCGCGCCGTGAACGAGGCGGGCGTGGAGATAAAGGGCTGCAGCCACATCACCGGAGGCGGCTTCTATGAAAATGTACCCCGGATGCTGAAAGAGGGCGTGCGGGCCGTAATTCACAAGGACAGCTATCCGGTTTTGCCCATTTTCCGGCTTCTGGCCGAGAAGGGCGAGATTGAAGAAACGATGATGTACAACACCTTCAACATGGGTCTGGGTATGGTTATCGCCGTGGATCCGTCCGCCGCGGACGCGGCCCTGGAGGCTTTAAAGGCTGCGGGCGAGCAGGCTTGGGTTGTGGGAGAGATAAAGGCCGGAGAGAAAGGTGTGGATGTATGTTAAACATTGTGGTTCTGGTGTCCGGGGGCGGGACGAATCTCCAGGCTATCTTGGATGCAATTGATAATGGGAACATACGAAACGCCCGGGTGGAAGCGGTGATCAGCAACAACGCAGGGGCCTACGCCCTGGAGAGGGCCAAGGCCCGGGGGATAAAAGCGCTGTGCGTGTCCCCCAAGAGCTTTGCGGACAGGGAGACATTTAACCGGGCCCTCCTTGAGACCGTGGACGGATTCGCTCCGGATCTCATCGTGCTGGCAGGATTTTTGGTCACCATTCCCCCATCTATGATTCAGAAATACAGAAACCGCATCATCAATGTGCACCCCTCTCTGATTCCCTCCTTCTGCGGCGTGGGATACTATGGATTAAAGGTGCATGAGGCGGCTCTGAAAAGAGGCGTGAAGGTCACGGGAGCCACCGTGCATTTTGTGGACGAAGGCGTGGATTCCGGGCCTATTATTCTCCAGAAGGCAGTGGATGTGCTGCCGGGAGACGACCCGAAAACCCTGCAGAGGCGGGTGATGGAGCAGGCGGAGTGGGTGATTCTGCCCAAGGCTGTTGATATGATTGCAAACGGTGAGATTGAGATGGGAGGCGGAGCATGAAGGTACTGGTAATCGGCGGCGGCGGCCGGGAGCACGCGATCTGCTGGAAGCTGGCCCAGAGCCCTAAAGTAACGGAGCTTTTTTGCGCGCCGGGAAACGCGGGGATTGCCCAGGTGGCCCGCTGCGTGGATATCGGCGTGATGGATTTTGAAAAGATGGCGGAATTTGCCAAAAAGGAGGCCTTTGACCTGGTGGTTGTGGGGCCGGACGATCCTTTGGCCGCAGGGATTGTGGATGTGCTGGAGGAAGCGGGCCTGCGGGTCTTTGGGCCCAGGAAAAATGCGGCTATCCTGGAGGGATCCAAGGCATTTTCCAAGGATCTGATGAAGAAATACGGGATTCCCACAGCGGCCTATGAGACATTCGATACCCCGGAGGCGGCCCGCAGGTATCTGGAGACCGCCAAGG
>CALWBS010000268.1 GCA_944376135.1 uncultured Enterocloster sp. | reverse complement strand
ATCGGTGCGGGGATTCCTCCCTACGAGATTAAGGACATCACGGCGGTGGTAAAGGCTTATTCCAGTGCTGTGGGCGCCGGTGACTTTGTAAGCGAAATTTTCGGGGATGAGGCCGAGGAGCTGCGCCACAGAGGCGGAGACGGCGGCGAGTACGGCGCCACTACCGGGCGTCCCAGACGCGTGGGCTGGTTTGACGCGGTGGCTACCCGCTATGGCTGCCGGATTCAGGGCGCTACTGAGGCCGCGTTCACGGTGCTGGATGTGCTGGGCTATCTGGACGAGATTCCTGTGTGCATCGGCTACGAGATCGACGGGCAGGTGACCAGAGACTTCCCCACCACTCCCAAGTTAAACAAGGCGAAGCCCGTCTACACAAAGCTTCCCGGCTGGAAGTGCGATATCCGGGGCATCAAGCGCTATGAGGAGCTCCCGGAAAACTGCCGCAAGTACATCGAATTTGTTGAAAAAGAAATCGAGGTTCCCATCGCCATGGTCTCCAACGGACCGGGACGGGACGACATCATTATCCGGAAATGATTCTTAGCGTTCAAAATCAATTGTTTAAGGGCGGCATGGCTGTAATAGCTGTGCCGCCCTTTTGGTCTGTACGATATTAACTTCCCTGTGACGCTTCCTTTTCCGATTACATGTCTAAGCGCCGCAGTCCTCCGTAGCTCGCCGGGTCTCAAAACTATTTGCCCGAAAGGGCATACGCAGCCGCTTATGCAGCTCCCAGCGCTTTACACATTAATCTCTGCCTTCACGCCCAGAAGCTCCTTATTCTCCTCAAGCACAGGCTTTATAACCTCTGCGAGGAATTCCTCCACCTGCCTCGGCGCGCGGCCCACATAGCGGGCAGGATCCATGGCCTTCTGCAAATCTTCCAGCGACAGTCCGAAGGAGGGATCCGCTGCGATAAGCTCTAAGAGGTTGTTGTCCAGGCCCTTCTCTTTCACATTCCGGCCCGCCTCCATGGAGAGCTGGCGGATGCGCTCGTGGAGCTCCTGACGGTCTCCGCCGGCCTTCACCGCATCCATCATAATGTTTTCCGTGGCCATAAAGGGCAGCTCCGCCATCAGATGCTTTTCAATCACCTTGGGATACACCACTAGGCCGTCCACCACATTCAGATACAGATCCAGGATACCGTCCACAGCCAAAAATCCCTCCGGAATGGAAAGACGCTTGTTGGCAGAGTCGTCCAGGGTGCGCTCAAACCACTGGGTAGAGGCCACCAGCATGGGATTCATCATATCGCTCATGACAAAATCCGCCAGAGAAGCCATGCGCTCGCTGCGCATGGGGTTGCGCTCGTAGGCCATTGCAGAAGAGCCGATCTGATGCTTCTCAAAGGGCTCCTCCACCTCCTTTAAATGCTGAAGCAGGCGAATGTCATTGGAGAATTTGTGGGCACTCTGGGCAATCCCCGCCAGAACACTCACCACACGGCTGTCCACCTTGCGGGAATACGTCTGTCCGGACACGGGATAGCAGCCGGCAAAGCCCATCTTCTCCGCAATCCGCGCATCCAGACGGCGGCACTTCTCATGATCCCCGTCAAAGAGCTCAAGGAAGCTGGCCTGGGTGCCGGTGGTTCCCTTGGAGCCCAAAAGGCGCAGGGAGCCCAGCACGTACTCCAGGTCCTCCAGATCCATTTTCAGCTCCATCATCCATAAAGCAGCCCTTTTTCCCACGGTGGTGGGCTGAGCGGGCTGAAAATGGGTGAATGCCAAGGTGGGCAGATCCTTGTATTTCTCCGCAAAGGACGCCAGCTCCGCCAATACATTGACAAGCTTCTTTTTAACCAGCTTTAAGGCCTCGGCCATAATGATGATGTCCGGGTTGTCCCCCACATAGCAGGAGGTGGCCCCCAGGTGGATGATTCCCTTGGCCTTGGGACACTGTACGCCGTAGGCATAGACATGGCTCATCACATCGTGGCGGACCTCTTTCTCCCGGGCCTTTGCCACATCGTAGTTGATATCCTCGGCGTGGGCCTTCAGCTCCTCAATCTGCTCCTCGCTGATGGCAAGCCCCAGCTCCCGCTCGGTCTCCGCCAGGGCAATCCACAGCCGCCTCCAGGTCTTAAACTTCATATCCGGTGAAAAAATGTACTGCATCTCCCTGCTGGCATACCGCTCAGACAGGGGGCTCTGGTATCTGTCATTCTGACTCATATCCGCTCTCCCTTATTCTTATTGTAGCTGTTCATCGTTCATAGCTTCCCCGTATGTCCTCAGCGGGAGGATCCACAGGATACCGGCCGTCAAAGCAGGCCGCACACACCGGCAGGCCGCCGGCCATCTGGGACAGGCGATTGATTTCCAAATAGGCCAAGCTGTCCGCGCCGATAATTTTTCTTATGTCTTCTATCGTCCGGTTGTGGGCGATGAGCTGATCCTCCGAAGGAATATCCGTGCCGAAATAGCATGGATGAAGGAAAGGGGGCGCGCTGATGCGCACATGGACTTCCTTCGCGCCGGCCTCCCGCAGCATATTCACAATCAGATCGCTGGTGGTCCCCCGGACGATAGAATCGTCAATCATCACGACCCGCTTTCCCTCCACTGACTCCCGAAGCACGTTCAGCTTTACCCGCACCGCCAACTCCCGGCTGCTCTGCTTAGGTTTGATGAAGGTTCTTCCAACATAAGAATTTTTCACAAAAGCCGTGCCGTAGGGAATCCCCGACTCCTCCGCGTAGCCTAAGGCCGCGCTGATGCCGGACTCCGGCACTCCCACCACCAGATCCGCCTCCACGGGGGAATCTATGGCCAAAAACCGGCCCGCCTGCTTTCTGGCATGGTATACACTGACCCCGTCGAAGACGCTGTCCGGCCTGGCAAAATAAATATATTCAAACACGCACCGGGCCTGCTCTTCCGGGTTTTCCAGGCACAGGTTCCGATTGGAGGAGATTCCTCCCTCACGGGTAATCGTCACAATCTCCCCGGGCTCCACATCCCGCACAAACTCCGCCCCGATGGTTTCCAGGGCGCAGGTCTCTGAGGTCAGAATATAAGCATTGTCCCGCTTTCCAATGCACAAAGGCCGAAATCCCTGGGGATCTCTGGCGCCGATGAGCTTTCTCGGGCTCATAATTACCAGGGAATAGGCGCCGGAAAGCTTCCGCATGGCTTCCTCCACCGCTGCCTCCACCGTGGGTTTGTGCACACGGGCCCGGGCAATGTGGTAGGCGATTACCTCTGAGTCAATGGTGGTCTGAAAAATCGCACCGGTATACTCTAACTCCCTCCGCAGCGCAGGGGCATTTACCAGGTTGCCGTTGTGGGCCAGCGCCAGGGTTCCCTTGATGTAGTTGAGCACCAGAGGCTGTTCATTCTCCCGGGTACTGCTTCCCGCCGTGGAATAGCGCACATGGCCCACGCCGATGTTTCCGTGAAGCTTCTCCATCACTTCTCCGTTGAAGACCTCGCTGCACAGCCCCATCCCCTTGTGGGAGCGCACCTGTCCCTTAGGGCCTTTTGTATCGCTCACGGCGATGCCGCAGCTCTCCTGCCCTCTGTGCTGCAGGGCAAACAGCCCGTAATAAATGGTCGAGGCCACATCCCGTCCGTCCAGGTCGTACATGCCGAAGACGCCGCACTCCTCCCGGAGCTTGTCCTCTCTGATATCAAAGTCCATTTCTGTATGAATCATCCGGTTTATCCTTTCCCAAAGCATGTCTGAAAATGCAAAACCATCCCCGCATACATCCCCCGTAAAAATAAGCGCCGCCGCGTCCCGGCTCCCGGCACAATGCTTCGGATTCCGGGCGTGGCGGCGGCCCCTCACTCGCCTGCTGCCCGCCATGCGGGCAGCCATCGATTATTTACTGGATTCCCAGTCTGCGGAACACTTCCTCGTAGGCATCCTCCACATTCCCCAGATCCCTGCGGAATCTGTCCTTGTCCAGCTTCTCATGGGTGTCCTTGTCCCAGAGGCGGCAGGTATCGGGAGAGATCTCATCTGCCAGGATGATCTTGCCGTGGTAGCGGCCAAACTCAATCTTAAAATCAATGAGGTCGATGTTCAGGCTGTCAAAATACTGGATGAGCACCTCATTTACCTTAAAGGCATACTTGGTAATATCGTCGATCTCCTCCTGGGTTGCTAAACCCAGCGCCAGCGCATAGTAGCTGTTGATGAAGGGATCGCCCAGCTCATCGTTCTTGTAGCTGAACTCCAGCGTCGGGCACTTAAACTTAATGCCTTCTTCCATCCCCATCTTCTTTGCAAAGCTGCCCGCGGAATAGTTGCGGATGATGACCTCCAGAGGAACGATCTCCACTTTCTTCACTGCGGTCTCCCTGTCGTTTAACTCCTCCACCAGATGGGTGGGAACGCCCTGCTCCTCCAACTTCTTGAAAATAAAGTTTGTCATCCGATTATTGATGGCTCCCTTGCCCACAATGGTTCCCTTCTTCTGGCCGTTGAATGCCGTAGCGTCATCCTTGTAGGAGACAATGAGCACATCCGGATCTTCCGTCGTGTAGACCTTCTTTGCCTTGCCTTCATAGAGCATCTCTTTCTTTTCCATGGGTATCCACCTGTCCCTTTCTCTTTCCGCGTCTCCGGAGTATGTATAATAAATGAATTCAGTGGAAATTATAATATATTATTCTCTTGAATACAAGCAAAGGAATTATTAAAATTGCTAATAAATAATCCCCTGTTCTTTTAATCGACAGAGATTGTCTCCTCTCCGGCGTTCTCCGCCCTCCTCTCCTCCCTTTGAATTCGGAAAAAAAGGATCCGCATCTCGTCCAGGCGAATCTGAATTCCCTCCTCTATGGACTGCCCTTGGGACTGCGCATTTACTCCCCTCTCCTCAATCCGAACAAGCTCTGTCATCCCTGCAGCCATTTTCCAGGCAAGGATAAGCAAAAAAGCCGCAAGAATCCCCTCCGCAGCTCTTTTGGCCAGCAAAAGGCGGCGGCGTCCGCGCATATTCCAGGATGCCGCCATCCTTTTTCTTATTCTTCGCAGGCGGCTCATGCGCCTCCTTCTGTAAAAACTTCCTCTCAGACCCCGGATCATGTTCCCCCTTCCTGAACAGCTCCCTTGCCCTTATTATAGCGCAATCCCATTCAGGGGACAAGATCCATCCTGCGCCTGCTTCTGTCAGGAATGGTTCTCCTCACGGCGGGTGGTCTCAGCGTTATTGTCCATGGAATCCTCCATATGGTCCATGCCGTCCTCCACCTTGTCCTTCACGTCCTCGGCGCCGTCCTTTAAATCATCCATTGCGCCGTCAATGACTCCCTCTCTGGTCTCACCGGCGGTGGAAGGGGCGCTTGTGCTCTGGCTGGTGCCCGTATTCATGGAACTGTCCGAACTGCTGCCGCAGGCCGTGAGGGATAAAACACCCGCGGTGAGCGCGGCCAGAATCAGATATCTGCTTTTTTTCATAATCGCATTCTCCTTTCGTTTTCTGTCCTTATTATGCGCCCGTCCACGGGAAAATATGGAGGAAATTTGTAACATTTATAAAATATAAAAACAGTTTAGGACGGCGTATTTTTACAGCCCCAGCACATCCCTCATTGAGTAAAGGCCCGGCCCCTTGCCCGCCAGGAAAACAGCAGCTTCCAGAGCGCCTTTTGCAAAAATAGACCGCGAAAATGCGGTATGGCTCAAGGTCACGATCTCATCCATCCCTGCAAAAATCACATCATGCTCTCCCACAATGGAGCCGCCCCGCACAGAGGAGATTCCGATCTCCTGCGGGTCCCGCTTCTGTCTGCGGCCGCTCCGGTCGTACACATAGTGGTACGCACTCTCCAGAGCGCTGTTAGCCGCGTCGGCCAGAGCGATAGCCGTACCGCTGGGCGCGTCCAGCTTGCGATTGTGATGTTTTTCTACAATTTCAATATCAAAGCCCGCCGGCGCCAGCGCCTTGGCCCCCTCCTCAACCAGCTTGAGGAGAAGATTTACGCCCAGGGACATATTGGCTGACTGGAGAATAGCCAAGTGCCCTGCCGCCTCCTCCACATGCTTTTGCTGCTCCTCTGAGAGTCCCGTGGTGCACAGCACCACCGGCGTCCCTGTCTCGGTGCAGTACGCAAGAAGCCCGTCCACCGCCTTGGCGGAGGCAAAGTCCACCACCACGTCCGCCTTCTCTTTGCATTCCGCGAAAGATCCATAAACCGGGTATGCTTCCCCGCTCCCGCCTGCTATGTCAATTCCCGCCGCAATGGAGATATCCTCCCGTTCCCGGGCCATCTCCGTGACCGCGCGCCCCATGGCCCCGCCGCATCCGTGCAGTATCATTTTTACCATTTTTCTTCCGTCCTTTCCCTGCAAATACTGCCCGGCCCAGCCGGGCAGCTTCGCTGTCTCTGTTTTTCCTTTTTCCTACAGAATACCGTAAGCCTCCATCGCCGCCTTTAAGCGTGCCTGATTCTGGGGCTCCATCTCAGTAAGGGGCATGCGCAGAGGTCCAACCTTTTTCCCCATCAGATTCATAGCCGCCTTCACGGGGATCGGATTCACCTCGCAGAACAGCGCTTCAATCAGCGGAATCGCCGCAAGCTGCAGCCGGGCGCTCTCCTTCCAATCTCCCGCAAAAAATGCCTCGCAGATCGCGTGGGTCTGTCCCGGCGCGATATTGGAAAGAACAGAAATCACGCCTTTCCCTCCCAGAGCCAGCATGGGAACGATCTGGTCGTCGTTTCCGGAGTACAGATCAATGTTCCCGTCGGTCAGATTCATGAGCTGGGCAATAGCTGAGAAATTTCCCGATGCCTCCTTCACGCCCACAATGTTCTCCACATCTCTGCACAGGCTGGCTATGGTTGCCGGCGCGATATTCACCCCGGTCCGTCCCGGAATATTATAGAGAATCATGGGAATCTTGATGGACTCCGCCACCATAGCAAAATGCCTGTAAAGTCCTTTCTGAGTCGCCTTGTTGTAATAGGGGGAAACAACCAGCACGCCGTCCGCCCCCAGGCGCTGCGCCTCCTGGGACAGGTAGATCGCGGTCTCCGTGCAGTTGGAGCCCGTTCCGGCCACCACAGGGATCCGTCCTTTTGCCTTTTCACAGACAAAGCGGATTACATCCAGATGCTCCTCATGGGACATGGTGGACGCCTCTCCCGTAGTTCCGCAGGCAATGACCGCGTCCGTTCCCCCCGCAATCTGCTCCTCTAAAATCTCCTCCAACTTTTCGTAGTTTATGTCTCCATTGTCCTTAAAGGGCGTAATCAACGCCACGCCTGCTCCCTCAAATACCGCCATACCGTCATCTCTCCTTTTTATATAATAAATTTTGCAAGTTCCGCGCAAACGACTCCCTGAATCCATATCCCTCTTTGTCCGCTCCGGCCGGCATCCTGCCGTCCAAGCCTTCAAAGCAACAGAAAAAGGGGCTGCGGAAATGTCAGCCCCTCATAGGTATCGCATCAATCTTCAATGCCCATGGTTTTCAGTAGCTCTCCATCCGCACGGATGACAGTCGCAGAATTCTTCACTCTGCGCCCAGAGAAAAGCCTGCAGGGAAAGCCCTCTCTTCGGCGTCTCACCCTTTCCCGATCCATCTCCTGCGCCTGCCGCATCCGGCATCGGTACTCCTGATCAACGCAACCTCTACTTTTTATATTCCTATCTTATCATTGTTGTTCCTGGATGTCAACGGCAAAATTCGCGGCAAACCGCTTCTAAGCCTGCCTGGTATGCGTCTCCAAAACCGCGATTTCATCCACGTCTGCCCGCAGCTCCTCGGGGCAGTTTGTTCCCGTGAGAATCAGCTCGATCGAACCCTGCCGGGCCTGGCTGATTAATGCGCCGAGCTCCTGACAGCTGATAATCCCCTCGTCCAGAATTCCGAGAATCTCATCCAGAATCAGGATATCGCACTCTCTCGTCACCAGAACCTTTCGGGCAAAATTAATGCCGTTGCGGATGCTGGCGCATGCCGCCTCCTTCTCCTGGGGAGACAGCTTATCGAACCAGGTACAGGACTTTTCAAACCGGAAAACCTTAAACTCCGGTTCCAGCCGCTTAATAACCGACATCCTATCTGCGTCCATAGACCCCTTTAAAAACTGGACCATAATTACGCTCTTTCCTGTGCCAAGGGCCATAACTCCCCTTCCGATAGCACTGGACGTCTTTCCCCGGCCCGGCCCGCAGATAATCTGTATCAAGCTTTCGTTCATCTTTTAGCACCTCTTGTATTTCTCTGTGTGAATCGTGCTCATAATAGCACAGTTTCTCCAAGATTGCAAATATTTTCCATTAAAAAGCGGCTTCTCTACAAAATTTCCTGGGAGGAAACCCCGTCCGCGCACTCCAGCTTGCTGATGGACACCTCGTAGGCTACCCGCTTCTCGCACTCTGTGTCGCTTAATCTTTTGGTGTACTCCCTGCTCTGGACCCGGCCCCAGATGCGCACCCGGGTTCCCACGGAAAAGCCCGCCGCGTACCGGGCATTCCGGCCCCAGCTTATGCAGGGTATGTAATCGGATTTCCCGTAGGGCCGGTTTACCGCCAAGAGCAGGTCCGCAATCTCCCGTCCCAGCGGCGTTTTCCTGTAGATAGGCAGCTTGCAGATATAGCCGTCCAGGAAAATCTGGTTCGTCTTGGTGTAATCCGTAAATTCCTCAATAAAATGAATTTCCCGCACAAACACGGAGAGCAT
>CALWBS010000267.1 GCA_944376135.1 uncultured Enterocloster sp. | reverse complement strand
GACAGCCACCGTCTGCTTTGCTACGGTTTTCTTGTCCGCAAAGACGATCTTCTTGTACTCCTTTTTCAGGCCTTTGAAAAAGCTGGGCTTTTTTTCTTTCTTCGCTTTCTTGTCCGCCTTCTTTTTCTCCGCCTTGTCAGCCTTGGCCGCTTTTTCTGTGGTTTCTACAGTGGTCACTGTATTTTCTTCCATAAACTTCACGTCCTTTACTGAACAGGATTACTTGGTTTCCTTGTGCATCGTATGGCGCTTGCAGAATCTGCAGTACTTCTTGGTCTCCATACGGTCCGGGTGATTCTTCTTCTCTTTTGTCATGTTGTAATTGCGTTGCTTGCATTCCGTACATGCCAGTGTAATCTTTGTGCGCACGACTTCCACCTCCACTTGTAATCTCGTAGTTCGCATTGTCACAGGTCTTATTTTTGAGCATAAAAAAAAGACCTATACTTCCATTCGCTCGTGTAGTATAGCACATATGGGGAAATCCGTCAAGAGGCGCCAATAAAAATCGTCACAAAATACACCTCTCCGGCGCCGTTTTTCTTCAAAACACGGGCACAGGCCTCCATCGTAGCCCCTGTGGTGTAAATATCGTCCACCAGAAGTACGCGCCTGGCTGTTTTGGGAAGCGGCCGGGCGGAAAATGCATGTTCCAGATTTTTCAGGCGTTCTGCGGGCGTGAGCGATTTTTGAGGGAAGGTTTTCCGGGTGCGGAAAAGGATATCCGCGGACATAGGGATTCCGAGGGCCTCCGAGAGACGGCGGGCCAGCTCCTCCGCCTGGTTAAAACCGCGGGCGCGGCGGCGGGAAGGATGAACCGGGACGGGGATGAGCAGAGACGGGGCAATTTTTAGAATCCGGGGACCCAGACGCTTTACAATGGCAGCTCCGTAGAAATCCAGATATTCCCTGCGATTTTTGTATTTAATCTGGGCCATGGAACGGCTGGCCGTCTCGTTGTAATTAATCAGAGCCATCCCCCGCTCAAAAGAAGGGCGGCGGCGTGTACAATCCCGGCAGTATTCAATGGTTTCATCCGCGACCTCTTTGCCGCACCGCCTGCACAGGGGGCCGCTGACCCAGGAGAGCTTCCCCGTACAGGCAGGGCAGATCAGAGCGCCTTTCGGCATGACAACTTGACCGCAGACAGGACAGCGGCGAGGAAATAGAATGTCCAGGGCAGCGCTTTGCATCTTTCGGATATTGGTTCCGCCGCCCGCATATATAATAGGTAAGAATTTTTTCATTAAACATTTTCTCCTGTTGTGTCCGGCTCCTGCCCCGGCAGGCTGTAAATTTCCTGAATTCGTGTTTTCAGTCCGGAATAGCGCTTCTGCTCCTGGCTGTTAGCCGCCATGGAATAAAAGACCTCTGGCTGGCCAACCAGGCAGACACAGCTTCTGGCCCTGGTGACAGCCGTATAGATCAGGTTCCGGGTCATGAGCATCCGGGGGCCGGGATACATGGGAAGGATCACAGCCGGATACTCACTTCCCTGGGATTTATGAATGGTAATGGCATAGGCCAGCTCCAGCTCCTCCAGCTGCTTAAAGCTGTACTCGATCATTCTCCCCTCGTCGAACTCCACCGTCATCGTCTCGGCAAATTCATTGATCTCCCGGATAATCCCCATATCGCCGTTGAACACACCGCTCCCTTTATCCAGGGGAATGCCGTGGCCATCCCGTATCTCCCAGGTCATCTGGTAATTGTTCTTAATCTGCATGACCTTGTCCCCCTCCCGGTAGATAGAGCCGCCGGCCTCCCGCTCTTTTTTGGAGGGCGAAGGAGGATTTAAGCTGGCCTGGAGAATCTGGTTCAGCCGCTCCACCCCCAGGGCTCCCCTGCGCATAGGCGTCATGACCTGGATATCGTAGGGCTGGGCATGGACATAGCCGGGAAGCTTTTTTTGTATCAGGGCCAGACAGGCAGCCACCACCTGATCCGGGGAGGATTGGCGTATAAATAGGAAGTCTTGGCTTCGCTTGGCGAGATCCACAGGCTGGCCTTCATTTATCTTGTGGGCGTTCACAATGATATCGCTCTGGGCTGCCTGGCGAAAAATCCGGGTGAGCTTTACCACATTGAAGCATCCGGAATCAATGATATCCCGAAGCACATTTCCCGGCCCCACACTGGGCAACTGGTCCACGTCCCCCACGAGTATCAGCCGTGTCCCCACGGTCACAGCCCTAAGCAGGGAGTGCATGAGGGAAATATCCACCATAGACATCTCATCAATGATAATCACATCCGCGTCCAGCGGATTCTCCTCGTTCCTGTCAAAATGCATTCCGGCGCTTCCCGCAGCCGCTGCCCCGGCCTTTGTGGAACCAGGAATAGCGGAACCGTCCTGGGCTGACGCGGGAATCAGCTCCAGCATCCGGTGAATGGTCCTGGCCTCATGGCCGGTAGCCTCGGACATGCGCTTGGCGGCCCGGCCGGTGGGGGCGGCCAAAAGAATCTCCAGGCCCTCCTCCTCAAAATAGCGGATGATCGTGTTGATTGTGGTGGTCTTTCCTGTTCCAGGCCCTCCGGTGATGACCAGAAGACCGCTCCCCACGGCTTCAAAAACCGCCTGCTCCTGGAGCGGGTCCAGGGCAATCCCCTCCGCTTCCTCCAGCCGGGAAAGAGCAGCACGGATTTCTTCCTGGGACGAACGGCCGCGGATATTCAGGTCATGGAGCATCCGGGCGGTATTTAATTCCAGATAGTAATACTGGGAAGCATAGACTAAAAGAGAATCCGCGGATTTAATCACAATTTTCCGCTCAATCTGCATATCCATGAGATGTTTTTCCATGGCAGCAGGTTCCACTTTTAAAAGCTGGGCAGTCTGGGAGAGAAGCTCTTCCTTGGGCAGATAGGTGTGGCCGGCCCCTGCGGCCAGAAGAAGGGTGTAGAGAAGTCCCGCCTTGATGCGGTAGTCTGAGTCCGTAAATATCCCCACCTTCTGGGCAATCTCGTCCGCCATCTTGAATCCCACACCGGGGATATCGTCCGCCAGACGGTAGGGATTTTCCCGGACAATGCCGTACAGGGCAGGGCCGTACTCCTGGTAAATCTTAGCCGCAAGATTCATGGATATGCCATAATTCTGGAGAAACATCATAGCCTGGCGCATGTCCTTTTTGGCCTCAATCTGCTCACCGATGGCCATCGCCATCTTCTCGCTGATGCCCTTAATCTCCGCCAAACGCTCGGGTTCCTCCTCCATGATGCGCAGGGTGTCCGCCTTGAACCGGCGGACAATCCGAGCGGCCAAAGCAGCTCCGACACCCTTTATGGCGCCGGAGCCAAGATAGCACTCCACGGACTGCTCATCCTGGGGAAGCTTCATCTCGCAGGTCTCAATCTGGAGCTGCTGGCCGTATACCGGATGCTCCGTCATAACGCCGCTGGCCTCAATCATATCTCCCTCCGCAGCATAGGCCAGCTTTCCCACCATGATGACTTCCTCACCGTCACTCTGGTCCGTGACGCTTAACACCGTATATCCATTGTCCTCATTGCGGAATTTTATCTTTTCTATAAATCCTGTAATTGTTGCCATGGTTTGTCCGGGATCAGTAGTCCTCCCGCCCTCCGCTGGGACCCATGGAGGACTCCAGAGAAGAATTCATATCATGGGCAAACTCAATAAACCGCCCGGTGCCGATCGCAACGGCGGTAAGCGGATCCTCAGCAATCATCGTGGTGATGCCTGTCTTCTCCTCAATCAGGGCATCCAGGCCGCTCAAAAGGGAACCGCCCCCGGTCATGACAATGCCCCGGTCGAAAATATCCGCAGCCAGCTCCGGCGGCGTGCGCTCCAGTACGCTGTGCACGGCATCCACAATCTGCATGGCGGGCTCCCGCAGAGCCTCCAGTGTCTCATCTGAGGTGACCACAATGGTCTTGGGCAGGCCGGTCACCAGGTTCCGTCCGCGGACCTCCATGGTCAGCACCTCGGGACGTCGGTAAGCTGCGCCGATGTTGATCTTGATCTCCTCAGCTGTCCGCTCCCCGATCAGAAGATTGTGCTTCTTGCGCATATAGCGGACTAAGGCCTCGTCAAAGTCATCGCCGGCCACTTTGATAGATGTGCTGACCACAGGGCCCCCCAGGGAGATAACCGCGATGTCCGCCGTGCCTCCGCCGATATCCACAATCATATTGCCGCAGGCTTTGCCGATATCAATTCCCGCGCCGATTGCCGCGGCCACCGGCTCCTCTATGATGGCCACTTCCCGGGCTCCCGCCTGATAGGTGGCATCCTCCACAGCTTTCTTTTCCACCTCCGTGGCGCCGCTGGGAATGCAGACGCTGATCCTGGGCTTGCGCAGGGTCTTCTTGCCCACCGCCTTGGTGATGAAGTATTTCAGCATCTTCTCCGTAATGGTATAGTCCGAAATCACACCCTGGCGCAGGGGCCGGACGGCCACGATATTTCCCGGGGTGCGGCCGATCATAAGCCGGGCTTCCTCCCCGATCGCCATAATCTTATTGGTATCCCGGTCGATGGCAACCACAGACGGCTCCTTTAACACAACACCTTTTCCTTTTATATATACCAGAATACTGGCAGTTCCCAGATCAATCCCGATATCCGTTGACATCATTGAAAACAGCATAAAAAAATTTCCTCATTTCTATAACAATATCTGTAACTTTCCCGAACAGTTACCAACGTAATTTTATTATAAACAATAATAGTATGTTTTCAAAGGTTTTTTTTTAGATTTTATTTTCTTAATACTTTTTTCACCGTGAGGACATATTTCTGTCACATTTTTTCCGTATTATATAAACAGTTCACCGAGAGGTGGACGAGGCCTTTGTTTCAAGTGATTACTTGAAATCACAAAGCTTTTTCATACTCATACCGGTCAAGGGTCACACCTTGACCGGCCCCCCTATTAAAAATTGTTCCGCCCTGCCATTCCCCCGGCAGGGCGGCTTTGTTGTTATGAAAAGGCAGCGTGCGAAGGGCAATCGGTTCCTATAAATCCCCGATCTTATACATGGTAAATGTCCCTGCTGCAATCAGTTCCCCTTCTTCATTCGTTATCTTTGTCTCCACCACCAAAGTCGTCCGGCCGCTGTGTATGGAGCGGGCGTCAACATAAAGCGTTCCCCGACTGACGCCCTTCAAATAGCTGATGCTGCTGTTCAAGGTGACGCTCACGCGGCTCTCCGAGGCGCTGACCGCCCCGGAAGCCGTGTCGCAAAGGGTAAAGAGGAAGCCCCCGTGCACATTTCCCAGGGCATTGTGCGCACCCTCAGTGAGCTCGATGGACAGAAGGGCATGTCCTTTGGAGAGTTCCTCCACTCTGGCCTTTTCAAAGCCTAAAAGAGGATGGATAAGGGAGTTTACGGCTGCGGTTATCTTTTCGTTCATTGGTTTCTTTTTCCTTTCCTGTTAATTGCTTTCATCTCTACATAAAAACGGTTTTCTCCCCCGGAGGACTCTACATAAATCTTTCCCCGATGGGCTTCTACTATACTCTTGGCAATAGCCAAACCCAGGCCGTATCCCGTCTCACTGCTCCGTGAGTCCTCGGACCGGTAAAACCGTTCAAAAATTTCCTTTCTTTTTTCCTCCGGTATCTGCGGTCCCGTATTGGATACGGTAAGGCGAATTTTTCCGGAGCTTATCCGCTCTAGACGCACCCGCGTTTTTCCTCCGGGCGGCGAATATTTTTCCCCGTTGTCGAGGAGAATCTTCAAAAGCTGAAGAAGTCTGGCCTCCTCGCCGCGCACCCACAAGTCCTTTTCCACATCGCTGTCCAGCTCCTTGTCCTTCTGGTAATATACTGCCTCAAAGGAGAGAACGCTCTCAATCACCAGGTCGCTTAGGCAGCATTTCTCACGGATCCGCACTCCCTCCTTTGCCTCGCTGCGGGCCAAAGCCAGCATCTCCTCTACCAGGCGCTTCATCTCCCCTGCCTCTTGGGAAATGTTGGTAAGCCAGCGCCGGGCATCCTCGGAGAGCTCCGACACTTTTTGCGCATCCTGCGCAGCCTCTGAGACTAAAAGCTGAGCATTTGCAAGAATCACAGTGAGGGGAGTCTTTAGTTCGTGAGAGGCGTCCGCCACAAACTGCTTCTCCCGGCGGATCGAGCGGGCCACAGGATAGACCGCCCATTTGGAGAGAAGACAGCTGACCCCGAAGAGAGACAGCCAGACCGCCAAACCAATGATTCCCAGAGAATTCCACATTCCGTCGGCAAAGGATTCCCCCAGGCTGGTGTCCACGTAGGTAATCTTGTACCCATTTTCAAAGGGAGTGCGCAGGTATTTCAGCTGGTAATGCTCCAGCACACCCGCGTCCTCCGGCGCTAGAAGACTGTCCGCAGCAATATATTGAAGGAATTCATCTTCGGGCCGCAGGCGATACTGCCCCTCCACCCGGATGACATGGTCTTCCCCGTCCGTAATCAGGATAAAATATGGGAAGCGCACCTGGCCACCTAAAGCGGGATAGGTGAGAAATCCGCTTCCCTCCATCAGCGCTGCCTCATCCAGCGCCTGCTGGCTGCGCCGCTCCATACTGCTTTTTGTGAAGAACCCAACGGCTAAAAAAGCCAGGCCGATCACCAGAGTAACCATGAGCATATTAGAAATCACAAATTTGGCCCGAAGGCTTTTTAATTCTTTCATAGCCGTCCTCCTTCTGAAAGATAGTAACCCAGGTGGCGGGCTGTCAGGATAGCGGTCTTGGCGCCCAGAAAGTCGAGCTTCTTGCGTAGAAAGGAGATGTATATTTCCACATTGTTGTCCACTGCCTCCCCGTCATTTCCCCAAATCTTTACGAGCAGGGTTTCCTTGGATACCACCGCGCCCTTGTGGTACATCAAAATCTGGAGCACCTCATATTCCCTCTTTCCAAGTCGAATGCTTTTGGCACCCTTTTCCAGGCAGAAGGTGGACTGATTCAGAGAGATATCCCCGAAGGTGAGCACCTGCGGAAGGAGCTCCCCGCCCCGCCGCAGAATGGCCTTCAAGGCCGCCAGAAGCTCTCCCGCGTCAAAGGGCTTGGTCAGGTAATAATCCGCCCCGCTCTCCAGGCCCTCTACCCGGTCCTCGGTCTCGCTCTTTGCGGTGAGCATCAGAACGGGAGCAGCGCATCCTCTTTTTCTGGCTTCTTTGAGGAGAGTGATTCCGTCCATGCCGGGAAGCATCACGTCCAGAAGGACGCCGTCATACAGCCCGCTCATAAGCCGCTCATATCCCTCTCGTCCGTCATAACTGATGTCGGACTCATAGCGGGCGCTTTTTAAAATATCCCGCAGGGACTCTCCCAGCCTCCGGTTATCTTCAACAATCAAGATTCTCATACGCTTGTCTCTTCCTCTCTAAGCACCAGGCTAACAAAAACATTACCATCTATTTTTCCAAATGTCAATGAAGGGCAGCCCTTGTGTCAAAAGGCTGCCCTCCTGTCTAATTGCAACAGTTCAGACGGCGGGTATCTTCTTGCCAAAGGCCGGACAAGAAGCATCGGATGTCCATCCGATGTGCAAACAGGGGCAAAACCATGCTTACAAGCAAGCTTGACCCCTGCTTTTGCCCCTGTTTACCCGCCGTCTGAACTGTTGCGTTTAATTTGCCCGTATCTCCTGATTCATGAATTTTAAATAAGAAATGGTGAACGCCGCCAGCGTCAGCGCCAACATGGCAGTCAGGTGGGGCCACACTAAGAGCAGGCTCTGTCCAAAAGGCAGATAGCCTGCCACGGCTCCCTCCAGCTGGGAAGTAGTCACCAGGCCGATGGAGCGGACGCCGGGATTTAAGATTGTAGTTACCGCCTCCCCGTAAAGATAATAGGGGGAAATTCGGTTTAAATATAAATTCCACTTGTAATTGTCCACGGCATTAAACAGCGCCATATATCCGTCCACCGGATAGAGGGCCGAGGCAATGATTCCCGCCAGCAGGCTCATAAATATAGTAAAAAAGAGCCAGCAGGCAATGACTGCCAGGGCGCTGGTGGCCGCATGGCGGCACAGCACGGAAAAGAGAATGGAAAGTCCCAGCCAGAAACAGATATATACTGCCGTAAAAAGCAGGAACACCAAAATCCGCCCCACCTCTTCCGCGCTCGGAGGGATCCCAATCGCCAGCAGTCCGATTGCGCCCACAAAGCCGCCCATAGCGAGCACCATGATAAAAATGGTAGCGGCTCCGGCCAGGAATTTTCCGTTGATTACACTGTCCCGGTAGATGGGCTGAGCCAGCAGGCGGTTTAAGGTTCCGCTGTTTCGCTCCCCGTTGATGGCGTCAAAGCCGAGCGCCAGTCCCACAAAAGGCCCTAGAATCGCGATGAAGGACACAAAGGAGGGGATGGAGCTTCCGCTGGTAGTATAGAGCTTGAGAAAAATGAATTCCCCATCCGCTGCAGCAGAAGCGATATTTCCCAGCGCTCCGTAGAGACTGGCAAATCCCGCGATCACCACCAGGGCCAGAATCAGGAGAAATCTGCGGCTGTGGATGTTGTCCCCCATTTCTTTTCTGTAAAGGGCCCACAGCCCTGTATTCTTGCCCGGTTCTCCGGCATTCTTACCGGTTCCGGGATATAAATCTTTTAGCCTTTCGATTACTGCTACCATCTTCATGACCTGCCTTTTCAAAATATCTCCGATAGATGTCATCCAAATCATTTCCGCAGGGCCGCAGGCTGATCAGGGAATATCCATTGTCCAGAGCCGCACGGGCGATCGCGCTTGACGCATCCTCCCGGGAGCCCACGATATACCGGCCGCCCTGTCTTCCCACACTTAAAACACCGTCCACGCCTTTCAGAATTTCCACAAACCGGTCATCTCCCTCTGCTACCTGAATCTCTGTGAGATATCGGTCATCCTCCCGTGTCTGCTCCGCCAACTCCTCCACGGTGCCGCAGGCCATGAGCCTGCCGTCCACAAAGAGCCCTACCCGGTCACAGATCTGCTGGATCTGGTACAGCTGATGCGAGGAAATGAGAAGAGTTCTGTTTTCTTTTCCCGCAAGCTCCCGGATCAGTTCCAGAAGCTGGCGCATGCCCTCAGGGTCGATTCCCAGTGTGGGCTCATCCATGATGATGACCTTGGGATCCTTCATCAGCACATCGGCCACTCCCAAGCGCTGCCGCATGCCCCGTGAATAGGTCCCTACCCGCTGGTCACCGGCATAGGAAAGACCCGTCTTTTCCAGCAGCATGTCAATGCGCTCCTCAGCCATATCCCGCGGCAAGCCGTTTAAGGAGGCGGTAAACCGCAGGTTTTCCCGGCCCGTCATATCCCCGTAAAATCCCACATTGTCCGGCATATAGCCGACAATCTTTTTTACCTCCATGGGGCAGCGGATGCAGTCCCTGCCGTCGATAAAGGCAGTTCCCTCCGTAGGCTCCGTGAGGCCGGTGAGCATCAGGGTGGTGGTAGTCTTTCCCGCTCCGTTCGGGCCCAGCAGGCCGAAAATCTCTCCCCGATAGATAGAAAGATCCAGATGGTCTACCGCGGTCTTCTCACCGTATTTCTTGGTGAGTCCCTTTGTCTCAATAATCACTTCCCTGTTTTCTGCCATAATCACCGTCTCCCATACTTGCGGAATACCCAGCCGATTCCGGCCAAAAGGGCTGCGATCACTATCACTGCCACAACGCCCCAAACCATGCTGGTCTCCACTGCCACACGGAACTCCGCGCTGTCGGAAACCTGGCTGGCATTTGCTGTCATCGTCACCACATAGTCGCCGGTAAGGGCCTGGTCTGAAGGCGTCACATGGGCAGTGACTTCCACGGTGGCACCCGCCTCGATCACATCGATGGTGGGCGTCTCAAAGCTCACATTCCAGCCCGTGGGGGCGCTGGAGGTCAAGTTTACGTTCTGCACCGCGACATTGCTGTTATTGGTAATGCTCAGCGTCACATCGGATTCTTCATTAGCATGGGTACTGAAGCTCAACCGCCCGTCCGGCGTGGACAGATCCAGAGAATAGCTCTCGGTCACTGTCACAGACAGCTCCATATCCAGGCTCTCCCCCGCCGAGACAGCGCTGCACGGGATGGTGTACTGGCCTGCCTCCACGTTATTGGGCGGGGTGACGGTGATCTCCAGTCCCTGGCTGGCCGCTGATTCCAGCTCAATGCTTGCCACCTGAGTGGATTCTCCGCTGGGCTTAAACGATACCTGCCACCCTTCCGGCGCCTGGGCGGAAAGGCTGTAGGACTGGGACTGCGGGCTGTTGTTGACCAGGGTGGCGTTAAAGCTGAAGGAGGTTCCCGCCGAGCCCTCCTGCTCCGGATATTCCGAAGAAAAATCTCCCTGGCTCACCTCCAGCTGGTCCACATCCAATGTCAAGGTCAATGTATCATACACCGCGTCATTCGCCCGCGCTTCCAGCACAACCTGATAGCTGCCGTCCGCCGCGTCCGCGGGGATATCAAGCTGAAGGGAAGCGGAAGCGGCATCTGTGCCTGTGGGCACATGAACCCGGCTGATGCGGTTGCCGCCTCCGGATATGTATCCCTCCCAGCCCTCCGGCATAGACTGAATGGAGATGGCCGCATCGCAGGCCGCCCCCGAGTTGTCCAATTCAATGCTGAATGTCACATTGTCTCCGGCTCTGGCCGCCAGTCCTGGGTAGTCCGTGTGCATATCAAGGCCGCCCTCGGCCCTGGCTGTCATGGCAGCTCCCATCATCCATACGCACATAAGCCCGCAGACCGCCATGGCCTTTGCGGGCTTCCCTGTTTTTGTTCTCCTTATGTCTCTGCTCATAGGTGATTCTCCTTTTTGGTTTTAACTATGGTTTATATTATACCTCCCAAACCTTTAGTTACTCTGAAACCGGCGATACTTTTCCTTATCGGAAGTATAATCAACTCGTAATGCAAGTAGGAATTTCAAAAAGTATTTCAAAAAGAAAAAGGAGAGTGCATTTTATGAAGAAGCAGACTAAGTTAGTTGCTGTATTGTCAACAGCATCTCTGCTTGCCATCGGCGCTTCCATGACTTCCTTTGCAGCTACCGGCTGGACCGAGGAAGACGGAACATGGGTGTACTACAACAGCGATGGCTACAGAGCAACCGATTCCTGGAAAAAGTCCGGAAACAGCTGGTATTATCTTGACAGCAACGGCGAGATGGCTGTTGACCAGCTCATCGAGGACGGTGATTATTACTATTATGTAGATATCAACGGTGTTATGGTCGCCAACCAGTGGGTTGCCCTTGAGAACGAGGATGCCGGACAGGATGACGAGCCGGATCAGAACTGGTATTACTTCCAGGCAAACGGCAAAGCGATGACCAACGGAAACAATGACAATGTATCCCTCAAGACCATCAATGGCAAGAAGTACGCATTCGATGATGAGGGCAAGATGCTCTGGGGATGGGTTGCCTCCGACAGCGCGGAACATATCGACAATACCGACGGCGACGCATTCAAGGAAGGCGATTACTACTTCGGCGGCTCTGATGACGGTGCCATGACCACCGGCTGGCTGCAGATCGACATTACCTATGATGAGGCCACCGAGGACGATTATAAGTATACTTCTCCCGTGTTCAATGACGACGAGGATCAGACCCGCTGGTTCTACTTTAATACCAATGGAAAGAAAGTTGCAGCTTCCGACAGTGACCGGACAAAGGAAAAAACCATCAATGGGCGCAAGTATGCATTTGACGAGTACGGCGCCATGGTGGCTGAGTGGTCTCTGGATGAGTCCAGCCTGATCAAGAATGATGATTACAATGGGGCTCTGAATGTTGCGAGCGGCGCTACGGCGATCTCCAGCTTCAGCCAGATCACGACCGTGGGCGACGGCACTCCCAGCGTGGCATCCATTGATATCACAGGAGCAGACGGCGCCGGCGTCCTGACCGGAAGCGGCAAAGATGCAAGATATTCCCAGTCCTGGAAGTATTTCAACAGCGTGGAGGATGGCTCCCGTGTAAGCCGCGGCTGGTTTAAGGTGGTTCCCGCGGAGTATTTAAATAATGAGAAGTACGACGATGATGAGGAAGCCTGGTACTATGCGGACGGCAGCGGCAAGCTGTATGCCGGTGAGTTTAAAACCATCAACGGAAAGAAGTATGCGTTCCGCAATGACGGACGTATGATCAGCGGTCTGAAGTTCATCTATGAGGATCCGACAACCGGCGTAGATAACCTGATTGTCAAGGCGGATGACGATGATTACTATCCCTTCAGCGACGAAGATGAGTTCCTGGAGAATGCGGTAGATTACTACGAGCTCAATGGCTTTAAGTGCTACTACTTCGGCGGCAGTGAGGACGGCGCAATGAAGACCGGAAAGACCACCGTGGAGATTGACGGCGAGAATTATACCTTCTACTTTGAGAAATCCGGCGGCAACAAGGGCGCGGGCGTGACCGGCGAGCAGGATGACAAGCTGTATCAGTCCGGTATGCTGCTGAAGGCGGATTCCGATGACAAGTATTCGGTTGTAAAGAAGACCACCTACTATGACAGCGAAACCGGCAAAAAGACCTACGAGACTTACGCAAAACTGGATGATGCGGAAGCCTTTATGGATGATGTGGAAAACGAACGCTATGATGTGACGGATGTTCTGGATCTGGCCGAGACTGACAGCACCGCTGTCACTGTAGGACATATCTCCAAGAAGGCCTCTGACCTCAAGGAAGCTTACACCATCGATTATTCGACGGAGAGTGCACCCACAAAGGACGGCGGTTATACTGTTGAGTACATCCTTGTAAACACCACCGGAAAGATTATTGACAGCAAGAGCAAGAACAAGGACGGAAATGATTACTACTATGTAGTGGCAAGCGGCGGCACCATCTCCGGTCTCTATGTAGAGGACTAAAGTAAACTGCAACTAGTTGAACTGCATGATTTTCTATAATCTATAAGGGGGAAAGGCGTTATGGCTGTCAGATCAATTAGTCATAGCGCCTTTTTCTCACCTTTTTTCGGGATAGACAGGAGGGATTCTATTGAAAAAACAGTTGTTGACGCTGGCGCTGGCAGCAGGTCTCGCCCTATGTTCTTTTAGCGCTGTCTTTGCCGATGAAACAGATACGGCAGCTGCCTCTACCACAGTGGTAGAAAACTGCGGCGCTTATCTCTTTTACTGGCGTCCGGTGGACTGCGGAAACGGGCAGGCCTTTGCCATCCTGGTTGGACAAAATACAATAAGCGAAAGTGATGTGATTCTCAACCGCGGCTATGATTACGCATACACCTTATATTCCAACAGCTACCCCCAGCCGTGGGGCACTGTTCCGGATCTGATGTGTGTGGACGGGATATGGGGAATTCCCGAAAACTGGTCTCTCCTTCCGGAGGGAAGCCAGCCCACGCTTCGCATCGTTCTGCTTACGAATAACAAAAACATGGATACCAACGAGCGCTACGTGGATGTGGTCCATCTCCCCAGCGGTGTGGACACCAGCGCGCTCCCCGCAGAAGTGCGCAAGTATCTCATCAACACGGATGGTTCTGACGCCGGGGCATACAACGGAACGGTAACTCCCGGGTGGGAGGAAACGGAAAACGGCTGGATGTACAGAAAAGCAGACAATACCTTTGTCACCAACAGCTGGCTCCAGATCGACGGCTCTTATTATTATATGGATGAGAATGGAATCATGCTGGCAGACACAATCACCCCGGACGGGCGCTATGTCAATTCCAGCGGAGAGCGTACCAGCTATATCCCCGGATGGATTCAGGATGAAAAGGGCTGGCGGTACGTACAAAAAAATGGTTATTATGCTGCCTCCACCTGGATTGAGGACACAGACGGGCAATGGTATTACTTTAATATCGGCGCTTATATGGAGGCCGATACAACCACCCCTGACGGATATTATGTAGGGGCAGACGGCGCCTGGGACGGCAATGCCGCCTCTGTCTCCTGGGAAAGCATTATGCGTCTTGGCCCGGGAGTTGTGGCGGAGATGCAGGCTGAAGGATCCTCCTCTGATGAGGAAACCGCTGCGGAAGAGACTGATGATGAAACGTATGAATCCGAGGATGCGTCCAATACTCTCGAAGAGGAAATGACGTAAAAAGAAAACCAATAACTATTTTAAAGAGGCAATGGAAGGGATTCTGTTCATTTTTTTAGACATTTTTCCCAAAAAATTGTCTCTTTTTTTACTGTTTTTATGCTGTATTCATTTTATTTTTTTCGTTTTTCTGTTTTAAACACAAAATAGACAAAATGTCTATGTTAAGATATGCGATAAAAAAGGAGGAAAACTATATGAATACGCAAAATTCCTGCAAAAAAGATATTTTATCTGATAATAGTCTGGTGGATGTGCTATATTCCTTTCAAAAATATCTAATTGCCCAAAACATGTCCCACAATACGGTGCTCTCTTATCTCTGCGGTGTCAAAATTTTTTTCTCCCATCACAGTGAATTGACACCGGACAATCTCATGCTTTATAAGGCAGAGCTGATGGAACACTACCAGCCCCAAACAGTCAATTCCCGTATCCGGTCCTTAAATGCGTTTCTGCGCTTTCAGCACACGGATGATACCATGCATCTTCGCTGCCTGCGCCTCCAGCAAAAAACCTACCTGGACTACGTCATAAGCCAGGGGGATTACGAATATCTAATCCGCAGGCTCTGGGAAGATGAAAATTATACCTTCTATTTTATTGTGCGCTTTATCACGACAACCGGCGTTCGGGTCAGCGAGCTGGTAAGCCTGGAAACCGAGGATGTATTCAATGGACATAGAGATATTTGCTCCAAGGGGAACAAGGTGCGGCGAATCTTTTTTCCTTCCGCGCTCCGCCAAAAGACACTGGGCTGGCTGAACAAGGAAGGAAGACACAGAGGCCCTCTTTTTCTCAGCCATCTGGGCACCCGCATGACCATTTCCGGCGTCCGTTCACAGCTTAAAGTCTTCGCTTCCCGCTATCAGCTGGACCCGCATGTTGTTTATCCGCACTCGTTCCGCCATCGCTTTGCCAAAAACTTTATCGAAAATGGCGGCGACATCGCATTTCTGTCCAATCTCCTTGGGCATGACAGCATTGAGACCACCAGAATTTATCTGCGCCGAAGCAGTACAGAGCAGGCGAGAATTCTTGACCGTGTTGTGGACTGGTGATGGGAGAAGCTGTATGAAATACGAAACAAATGGCCGGGATTCTTTTGAAATATTCCGTGAGTATCTCCTGCGCAGAGGAGCAGCTGAGAACACGATACATACATATATGGCTTCTGCCTCTCTCTTCCGCAGCCGGTATAATGAGGTGACTTCTGAAAACCTGCAGCAATATAAAGACTGGCTGATAAAGCATTATAAACCGAACACCGTAAACACGCGCATATATGGAATCAATCAGTATGCCGCAGCCTTGGCCGCCCATACAGGCAGGCTCTCCTGTATTAAGAATCAGAACCGCACTTTTCTCGACAATGTAATTTCCAATGCGGACTATGAACATCTGAAGGCTGGTTTAAAGCAGGATGGGAACATGCTGTGGTATTTTGTCGTCCGTTTCCTGGCGGCCACAGGCGTGCGAATCAGCGAGCTGATACAGATCAAGGCAGAGCATGTCCGCATAGGATATTTTGATCTCTGCTCAAAAGGCGGGAAGGTGAGAAGACTGTATTTCCCGGAAAGCCTCAGGCAGGAGGCGCTTCCCTGGCTGAGCGCGGCAGACAGGGATACCGGATTTATTTTTACGAACCGCCGCGGCCTTCCGATTACCGCCCGGGGTATCCGCGGACAGTTAAAGATTCTGGCACGCCGGTATCATATCCCTCCAGAAACCGTTTATCCCCACTCCTTCCGCCATCGATTTGCTAAAAATTTTTTGGAAAAATTCGACGATATCTCTCTTCTGGCAGATCTTCTTGGACATGACAGCGTGGAGACAACGCGAATCTATCTGACGAAAACATCCGATGAACAGCAGAAATTAATTGACCGCATTGTAACATGGTAGACGCGGATTTGCATTTTTCTGTAAAAAAAGGTATGATGATAAAAAATGATAAGGAGTATTGACGTGTACGAATATCAATGGTATGAATGGCTTGCATATTTTTACATTTACTGCTTTTTCGGGTGGATTTTTGAGTCTGCCTATGTGTCTATAAAAAAAGGCCACTTTGTCAACCGGGGATTCCTGCGTCTCCCCATGCTTCCCATCTACGGCACCGGGGCTGTCATGATGCTGTGGGTGTCCCTTCCTGTCCAGAACAGCCTGCTTATGGTCTACATCGCCGGGTTTGTGGCGGCCACCATCCTTGAGTATGTGACCGGCTGGGGGATGGAACGCCTTTTTAAGGTAAAGTACTGGGATTACAGCAATCAGCGGTTCCAGTTAAACGGCTATATCTGTCTGTCCTCCTCCATTGCCTGGGGATTTTTGACTATTCTGCTCACAGAGGTGCTGCATCCGCCCATTGCCCGGTATGTACAGGGGCTCCCGCTGGGCGTTCTGCTTTGCTGTGTCGGTGTAATCACGGTTCTGTTCATCCTGGATGCCGCGCGCTCCGTGAAGGAAGCTCTGGACCTTGCCAAGGTGCTCGACGCCATGACCAATATGCGCGCAGAACTGGACGATCTGCAGGTGCAGATGTCCCTTCTGAAAGCGGAAATGCAGCAAAAAGCCGCGAAGTCCCGGGACGAGTCCCTGCTGCGGCTGGAGCTGTTTAAGTCCGAGGCAGAAGCGCGGACAGCCGCCCTGCGCAAGGAGGCCAGTGCCCGTACGGCAGCTTTAAAGGATGGGGCCGCTGCGCGGACCGCTGCAGCGGCGGAAGCGGCTGCGAGCCAATTGGATACATGGAAAAGCGGCGCTGAGGAGCGGGTCAGCGCCCTCTCCCGCCGCCTGGAAGAGCTCGGTGAAAGGCGCCGGAATCTGGCCGGCCGGATGAACTTCTACCGCAAGGGCCTGCTGCGCGGAAATCCCTCCGCTTCCTCGGCGCGGTTTGCGGAGGCTCTCAGGGAGCTGCGGGAGATAGCGGAGAGACGGCGCTGAAACATAATCAGATACAAACAGAATACCCCTGGTTCCCATCCTTCCTTATGGTATGGACGGGTTCCAGGGGTATATGATTATCCAAACTTTCCAGCCGCTGCCTTACATCATCTTATCCACCATCGCCATCACAGCTTCACCCAGGGCCTTGGACTTGGCGTCCGCATCCTCTAAGGACGTTCCCTTGATGCCGTAGTAGAACTTAATCTTAGGCTCTGTGCCGGAGGGGCGCACGCAAATCCAGGCGTTGTCCTCCAGGTCGTAGTAGAGCACGTTGGATACAGGAAGGCCGGTGGGCTTCACCTCGCCGGTTGCCATATCCTTGATAGTATCCAGCTTGTAATCCCTTGCGGAGAGCACCTTGTAGCCGCCGACCTCTGCGGGAGTATTCTGGCGCAAGGTCTCCATGATGGACTGAATCTTTGCCAGTCCCTCGATGCCGGAGAGACCGATGGACTTCACCGCATCCTTATAGTAACCATACTTCTCGTACATGGCGATCATGGCATCCCACAGGGTCATACCCTTCTGCTTATAATAGGCTGCTGCCTCGCAGAGAGCCGCTGTGGCGGAGATGGCATCCTTGTCTCTCGCGTAGGTGCCGATCAGGCAGCCGTAGCTCTCTTCCATGCCGAAGAGGTAGGTGCCCTTGCCGGTCATCTCATTCTTCAAAATCTGTTTGCCGATCCATTTAAAGCCTGTGAGAACCTCGATGAGCTCTACGCCGTAGGACTTGGCAACTGCATCAATCAGGTTTGTGGATACAATGGACTTCACAACCTGTCCGTCCGCCGGAATCTTTCCTGCAGCCTGCTTCTGACTCAGCACATACTCGCAAAGAAGGGAACCGGACATATTGCCCGTAAGAGGGATATACTCGCCGGACTTCGTGTCCTTCACGTAAACGCCCAGACGATCCGCATCCGGGTCCGTAGCCAGAACCAGATCCGCATCCTTCTCTTTTGCCAGCGCAAGACCCAAGGCAAAGGCCTCGGGAGCCTCGGGGTTGGGGTAGCTGACCGTGGGGAAATCACCGTCAGGCAGTTCCTGCTCGGGAACCACATACACATGGGTAAACCCGAGCTCCTTCATCACTCTCCTGGCGGGAATGTTGCCGGTTCCATGAAGGGGTGTATAAATAATTGTAATCTGATCCTGCATCTCGTCGATAGCCTTCTGGTTCACCACCTGGGCCTTCACATGGGCAATGTACTTGTCGTCAATCTCCTTGCCGATCACCTCATACTTGCCCGCAGCCAGAGCGGATGCCTCGTCCGTAGTCTTCACTGTGGAGAGATCCTCGATAGCCAGCACTTCCTCCGTCACGCCCTTATCGTGAGGAGGTGTGAACTGGGCACCGTCCTCCCAGTATACCTTGTAGCCATTGTACTCCGGCGGATTGTGGCTGGCGGTGATATTGATGCCGGCCACGCAGCCCAGCTCGCGAACTGCAAAGGAGAGCTCCGGTGTGGGACGAAGGGATTCGAACTTGTACGCCTTGATGCCGTTGGCCGCCAGGGTCATGGCCGCCTCCATGGCAAACTCCGGGGACATATGGCGGGAGTCATACGCTATGGCAACGCCCCTGCCCGCTGCGCCCTGCCTGATAATGTAGTTGGCAAGACCCTGGGTAGCCCGGCGCACCACATAGATGTTCATGCGGTTGATACCGGCTCCGATGATGCCGCGCAGACCCGCGGTGCCGAACTCGAGATCCATATAAAAGCGCTCTTTGATCTCCTCTTCGTTCCCCTCAATGGCCCGAAGCTCCGCTTTTGTCGCTTCATCGAAGTACGGGTTCGATAACCATTCCTGGTATATCTTCATGTAATCTTTCATTTTATACTCCCTCCTAAATATAATATGACCTGCAGAACCCTGCATTTCTGCTACGATTATACTATATCAAAGGGAAAAAAGGAAGGGCATTTTGTGCTTTATACCCTCTGGATATCCCATTCCAGGCGCTTTAAAAAGGCATTTCTCGCAGGCTGCTGTGCCTCCAGAACGCGAAGCTTGTCGATATTCCTCACAGGGATCCAGGCCTTGTTGGAATTGTAGTAGAAATTCAGCTGCTTCCAGTATTTTTCCGGATAGAGGAAGAGATAATACAGGCAGGCCAGCTCCTTTTTCTCCATGGGAAGGACGCGCTCATAGGACTCCAGCATGGAAAGTCCCAGATCCGCATTCCAGCCGTGCTTTTCCATAGCCTTGCGCATAAAGCGGTACAGGTCGGATACCTGAATTCCCAGATGCATCCGGTTGTAGTCAATAATGGCCGTGTAGCGGCCTCCCATAAGAACATGATGCTGGTCTAAATCTCCGTGGCATAGATATAAAGGCCGGTCCGAGGAATCCGATGGAGTTGGACGCGCGGATTCGAAATCACAGGAAGTCCGGGAGATTCCGGTTTGAGACATCGGCTCCAGTTCGGCTGCCTTCAGTCTCTCTCTCCCCTCCCAGTCCTGCATCCCGGTTCCCTGTGACGCATTCGTCCCTGTACTGCCCGCCCACAGCCTTTCCATCCCCTTAAGGGCTTCCCTGGCCTGGTCAAAAAATGTGTCAAAACTGCATATAACACACATCTCCAGTTCTGACTTTTTCCGCTTTCCCCGGATATAATTTCTTACCCTCTGCATTTCCCGATTGTGGCGCTCCATCTCCTCTGTCAAGGGCTGCTCACCGGTGGAGCCCATCCGCCATTCCTCCCGGAAGGGGATCTCCCGAAGCTGCCGGTGAAGCATGGCGAGACGGGACAATGCCTGGCGGATCTCAAACCCGTCCTTTAGGCTGCACTCTCTGTCAAGAAACCATTCTTTTACTATGTAGCAGGTTCCGTCCCCGGCAGCAGTAAAGAGGGCGCCCTCCTTATTTCTCACGTACCGGTCCGCCCTAAGGCTCGTGCGCGGGTCCAGCATGCTTAAGACCTGATCCTCAAATTCCAGGCGCTTTACTGTCCCCCGGTATTCCTTTAAAAGCCTCCAGCCCTGATCTGTCTCGCAGATCCAGGAGCCCCGTCCCCGGCGGACGGACAGGACCTCCATATCGTACTGCTCCAAGGCTTCCGTATATTTATCGTTCATTTTCACCCCTCCACACTCTGTCCCTGCTCTCTCAAACGGAACGGCGGACGGCCGCTCCGGCTATTTCTGGAGTGTGTTTGAAAATTGCTTTCTGCCAGATGTGCGTTCCACTTTGTGGAAGCTTGGGGCCGAATGAAGGAGGCGCAGTGGGCTGCGCTGACTGAATTCGGCCCCGAGATACCGCGAAGTGGGACGTGCAGATGGCGGGAATGAATTTTCAAACACACTCTAGGGTATGTGCAAGAAGGAAAGTTTATGCCAAAAAGGAGGGCCAGCTCCTCACTGCCTCCAGTGCAGGCGGTGGAGCTGACCCTCCTTAGTCAGATTTTCAAATCCCTGCTGGCGCAGGGCTTCATACAAGACAATCGCCACAGAATTGGCGAGATTCAGCGACCGGATCTCTCCCCACATGGGAATGCGGATGCATCGCTTTTCATTTTCCACCAGAATCTCCTCGGGTATCCCCGCGCTCTCCTTGCCGAACATCAGATAGCAGTCCGGTTCGTAAGCCACATCCGAATAGACCGCATGTGCCTTGGTGGTGGCAAAATACATCTTCTCCCGGGCATCCGGGCAGCGCTCCAGAAACTCTCCGTAATCACTGTAGACACGCACGTCCAGCTTATCCCAGTAATCCAGCCCGGCCCGCTTAATGGCCTTTTCATTCAGCTTAAAACCCAAGGGTTCAATAAGATGAAGCCGGGAACCCGTAGCCACGCAGGTACGGCCTATATTTCCCGTGTTGGCGGGCATCTCCGGCTCTAAAAGAACAATATTCATCATTTTCCGTCCAGCCTCTTTATAAAGCGCGCAATCCTCTCCAAAGCCCGTTTCAAGTCCTCCAGCGAATAGGCATAGGAAATTCTTAAGAATCCCTCGCCGCAGTCGCCAAAGGCCGTCCCCGGCACCACGGCCACCTTTTCCTCCTTTAACAGGGTGGTGGCGAACTCATCTGAGCTCATGCCAAATCGCTTGATATTGGGGAAGGTGTAAAAAGCGCCCAACGGCTCAAAACAAGAAATATTCATCTCCTCAAAGGCGTGCAGGAGATATCTGCGGCGCTGGTTGTAGGACTCCCGCATCATGGCCACATCCCCGTCTCCGTCGCGCAGGGCGGACACCGCCGCGTACTGACTGGTGGTTGGGGCGCACATGATGGCATACTGGTGAATCTTTAGCATCTGCGCCAGAATATTGGCCGGGGCGGCGGCATAGCCAAGGCGCCAGCCGGTCATAGCGTAGGACTTGGAAAATCCATTGATCAGAACGGTCCGTTCCTTCATCCCCGGAATCGCCGCGATCGTGGCATGGTCTCCGCTGTAGGTCAGCTCGGAGTAAATTTCATCTGAAATAACAAAAATATCACGCTCAATGACGATTTTTGCGATTGCCTCCAAATCCTCCCGGCTCATGACAGCACCGGTGGGATTATTGGGGAAGGGGAGCACCAGGATCTTTGTCTTGTCCGTCAGTTTTTCCAGGAGCTTTTCCGGTGTCAGGCGGAACTGATCTTTCTCCTCCAGCTCGATAATCACAGGGGTGCCGTCCGCCAGAATAGCGCAGGGCACGTAGGATACGTAGCTGGGCTGCGGAATTAGAACCTCGTCCCCAGGATTGAGCATGGCGCGCATGGCGATGTCGATGGCCTCGCTTCCGCCCACCGTGACCATAATCTCATGGTTTGGGTCATAGATGGCGCCAAAACGGCGGTCCAGGTATCTGGCAATCTCATCCTTCAGAGGCTTTAGCCCGGAGTTGGAGGTATAGAAAGTCCGGCCTTTTTCCAGAGAATAGATTCCCTCCTCCCGGATGTGCCAGGGCGTATCAAAGTCCGGCTCGCCTACACCCAGAGAAATCGCATCCGGCATCTCGCTCACAATGTCAAAAAACTTGCGGATGCCGGAAGGCGGTATGGTGACAATTTTATCGGATAAGGGGTTTCTCATGGCGTAATCAGCATCCTTTCATCCTGAGTGGGCTCACTTATAATAGTTCCGTGATCTTTGTACTTTTTCAGCACAAAGTGGGTGGCTGTGCTTAAAACAGACTCCATAGGCGCCAGCTTGTCAGACACGAACTGCGCTACCTGACGCATCGTTTTTCCCTCAATAAATACAGTAAAATCAAAAGCGCCGCTCATCAGATAAACCGCCTCCACCTCGCTGTACTGATAGATGCGCTCCGCAATCTTGTCAAATCCCATCCCGCGCTGGGGAGTGACCTTCACCTCAATCAGAGCCACCACCTTCTCATCGCTGGTGTTATCCCAGTTGATCAGCGTGTGATAGCCGCAGATAATGTGCTCCTTCTCCATCTCCGCGATTTCGTTTGCAACGGCCACCTCGCTCTCTCCCAAGAGTATGGCCAGATCTTTAATATCGATCCTGCTGTTCTTCTCAATGACTGCCAGAATCTTCTCTCTCATCTTCTATCCTCCATATGCTGAAATTCAAACACGCTCAAGTTCATCCGGCTGCGGGCGTTCCAGATATCCCGCCTCCTCCCGTCCGTGACAGATGCGCCTGGCATCGCCGTTTTGGGCCCAGCCGATCACGCCGGCAGGTATGCCCGCCTCCTCTAAGAGGCGCACCAGCCGGTTCCCCTGGTCCGCCGCTGCCAGAATACAATTTTCGCTGAACAGGCGGTAGGGGTTTAGCTCCCATCGCTCGCAGAGCTCCACCGTCACCTGACGCATGGGCACAAGACGAAGGTCGATCTCCACTCCCGCCTGATAGCTTCCCGACAAATCCCAGAGAGCGTTCAGAATGCCGCCCTCTCCCGCCGGGATATATGCAGTGAAGGGACAGTCCTTGTTCTTTTCCTGTCCCTTAAACCACGCCATTGTGTCATATGTATCCGGTTCATCCAGGCATTGAAGAAAGCCCGGATAAAACCAGGCCTCAGTCTGGCTTCTCCTCTTTCCTGCCAAAATCCGGGTTCCGGCCAGTCCCGCATACCCGGCCATCACAATGTCCTGGCCCGGCTTTATATAACCGTCCCGCGCTTCAAATCCGCCGGGCCGCCCCGCATTTCTCATCCCGCGGCCTCCGGGACAACAGGAACCACGTGGGCGGGAGCGGCATCCCCCGCCGCGGGAGCGGGTGCCTCGGCTGCAGGAGCCGACTGTTCGGGAGGCGTCTGTGCAGGTGCGGGCGGCTCTGTCTCGGCAGGCGCAGAGGTTTCCGTTTCTGCAGGCGCTGTCTCCGTGGAAGCCGATGCGCTCTCGGACGGCTGCGGACTCACTCCCGGTCCTCCGTCCACGCCAGTCACCGGTGCCGGGGCTGATGTTTCCGCAGGAGCAGACTCTGCTGGTGCCGCAGGCGTCTCCGGTGGAACCACTGCCGGGAGCGCAGGCCCTACCCGGTAAATAGCTTTAGAGGCATAATACGTGTCTTCATTCAGCAGGGTTCGCTCCTGCTCCACCCCGTCCACTGTGACCACTTTCCACAGCCGGGAACGCAGGCCCGTATGGGATGACTGGACCTTCACCCTGGCGCCGGGAGCCAGAGAAGCATCCACAATCAGCTGCGGATCTCCCGGGCTGGTCCTTCCCAAGGTTTCTGAAACGTATTCTACCTTTCGGTTCGCCGGACGGGTTTCTTTCCCGTAGATGGTAAAGGTAATCTGCTTATCCTGGGTATAGCCTTCCACGTAGATAGGCGTGCTGTAATTATTTTTTATCTTCAAATCCTTGATTGTGCCTGCGATGGCCGCATCCATGGACGGTTCCACATAGGTCACAATCATGGAGTGATTTTGGCGCTCCACAATCTCAAGCTCTGCCTGCAGGGCCGCATTGTACAGCGTAGTGGAAACCTGGCAAACACCGCCTCCGATGCTGTCAACCACCTGGCCGTTGGCATAGGAAGCCGCCCCCTTGTATCCGTTGGCCGAGGTAAATGGCTGCAGGCACTCATATCCGGAGAGCACCTCGCCGGGCATCAGAACACGGCCGTTGATTTTGGACGCCCCCACAGATACATTTGTAGAACGCGCAGCGCCGCTGGAGCTGAAGGAAGTGGTCGCTGTCCCCAGCACATCCTGGATGGACGTCAGTTCCTCGGTGGTTATCTCAGGCTCTGTCTCCACAATCACCGCATCCACCCGCACGGCCTCGTCCAGCCCTTCTGCCAGAGCTTCATTGATCGCTTGGCAGGTGGCTTCCGCGTCCACCGCTCTTCCCGGAACGGATTCCGTAATCACAAATGCTCCGTTCTCCCGAGTGATGGAAGCGTTCTGAGGGGCGGTCCCCATGTCCTGGCACTGGGTATTCACAAACTGCGCCACACTGGAGGAGGCAACTCCTACCTCCAGAGAAAGATCCACCGGACCCTGGGCCAAATCTTTTTCCGCCATATATTGGCGAATCAGGCTTCCCGACGCATACTCCGCGGCCGCCTGATCTACTGCATCCTCATTGATCCAGCAATAGCCCAAATCCCGCGCCGTGGTCTCTGCTTCCCTGCCGTCTACGTTCAGGATAATCTTGTGCTGTGCCTGGCCGCCAACGTGCTCCCTGACCGCCTCTTTGGCCTCCTCTGCCGTCATGCCGGAAAGGCTCTGCCCTCCTGCGGAAATCCCCTCCGGGAAAACCGGAGCTCCAAGGACCGTCAGGCTAAAGGCCCACAAAAGGCCTGATGTAAGGACAACTGTCAACCCCCCGCACCACAAATTCTTTTTCATATTCTCTCCCCTTAGTACATAATGGCACTCAAAGCCATGGGAACAATCATCGCCAATACCAGAATTACCACTATGACGGTTGAAATAATCTTTTTAACCTTGGGATCTCTCATATTCAACATTACACTTTCACCTCTTTAAAAATGCTTGCCCCCTGAAAAAGGCTTTCCATGCTGTAAAATAATCCCGTCAATCATCCGGGAAGCCTCGCTGCGGCTCAAGGCATCTAGCTGCACAGTTATGTTTATTCTATGACATTTTATTAAATCCTGCAAGTATTCTTTTTGCCTTTTTGTGGCAGGCTGCTCCCGCTTGGGCTTATAAAAAAGAGGCGCAGGAAGAAAGGCCTCGGGGCGTTCCTCCCCGTGAAGCCGTTTCAAAGTCTGAAAAAGCAGATGGGCGGAACAGGCATCCGCCTGGGCCCGGTGCGCCCGGGGCTGCGGAATACGGTAAAAAGCGCATGCATCAGAAAGGTTCTTTTTCTGCTCCGCTCCCATGAATATGCGGCACAATGCCAGTGTATCCACGCCCTGCCGCTCAAATTCCAATCCGCTGTTCACTGCAGCCTTCTTGATAAAGCGGTAATCAAAGAGGAGGTTGTGGCCCAGAAGCGGCAGATCCCCCGCAAACTCTACGGCAGCTCCGATGACCTCCTCGATGGCCGGAGCCTCCCGCACCATTTCATCTGTGATTCCTGTGAGGGCGGACACGATCTGCCCGATGGGCCGTCCCGGATTTATCAGGCTGGAAAAGCTGTCCGTGACCGCATCGTGCTCCACCCGGACCATAGCCAGCTCGGTAATTTTTTCCTGGCGGACCTCCAGTCCGGTTGTCTCCACATCCACCGCTATGTATGAATCGATCATTTTTCTCTCCTGTTGATTTCATTATGCATTTTCCGTCAGCACGTACAAAGGAACGCAGCGCGCATTGGAATCCAGGGCATCCCGCTCCAGGTAGTCAAACAAAAGGAATTTTCCTCCGGCCAAAACCTCTATATGGGTCATTCTCTCCATCTGGCGGGCGTCATATCCTTCATATTTTTTCAAATACCGCCTCTCCTTTTCCTCTCTGCGGAAAAATGCCCGGATTTCTTCTTTATAAGGCTGCAGATCCCTGGCAAATGCCGGCCGGATCTTTGCGTTTTCCCTGAGATAAAAATCACAGACCAAGGCATCGCGCAGCCTTTCCAGGAATGCCGGCGCGTCCGTCCCCTCCGGGCCGTTCTGCTCCCCCGTGCAGGTTTCCCGGATAAATGCCCATAAAATATCGTACCGGGCCATACGGCTGTGATTAACGCTGTTAAGCGTCCTCTTCTCATAATACCGGGACAGCGCCAAAAACATGTCCCAGGGGCTTTGATATTCCCTCTCAAGAAGGGACAGCGTACCAATAAATTGACGGCTATTGTAATGGACCTCTACCATCTCCTCCACACCTTTAAGCTCCAGAATATCATCGTAAGACAGCCAAGGCGTGGACAGCACCTCATAGGGAGGGATGCGCGAGCTGCGGATGCCCCATTCCCCGGCGCTGCGCTCCATGGGCGTTCCCTTGAGCACTTTTAAAAAGCCCAGCTGAAGCTGGTCCGGCCGCATGGCGTATACCCGGTTAAAGGAGCGTGAAAAGCTTTCCAGATCCTCCCAGGGAAGACCAGCGATTAGATCCAGATGCTGGTGGACGCAGCGCGCCGCCCGTATGCGCTCCGTGACGAAATGAATTTTGCTGATATCCGTCTGTCTGCCGATAGCCGCAAGGGTCTGCGGGTTGGCGGACTGCACGCCGATTTCCAGCTGGACCAGGCCTGGGCGCAGGGAAGACAGGAGATTGATTTCTTCCTCTCCCAGAAGATCCGCCCCGATCTCAAAGTGAAAATTAGTAATTCCCCGATCATGCTCCTTTAGGAAGCGCCAGATATCCAGCGCCCGTCGGCGATCACAGTTGAATGTCCGGTCCACAAATTTTACCTGGGGAACCCCTGCCTCGATAAACCAGCGCAGCTCTCGCTTCACCAACTCCAAATCCCGGAACCGGACCCTGCGGTCAGTGGAGGAGAGGCAGTAGCTGCAGCGAAACGGGCAGCCCCGGCTGCTCTCATAGTAGAGAATGCGGTGGGAAAGCTCCTCCGCCTCCAAATCCGCATAGGGAAAGGGCAGAGAACTTATATCCGCCGGCTCAGTTTCCCCTGTGTCCAAAAGCCCTTTCTCCCCGCGCAAGAGCAGCCCGGGAACCCGGCGCAGGTCCGTATGATCCGTGAGGGAGCAAAGAAGCTCAGCAAAGATTTTCTCCCCTTCTCCCTTCATAATCCCATCCGCCTGAGGATGGACGGCGAGAAAGTCTTCCCCGCCGTAGGATACCTCAGGTCCCCCAAACCACAGAGCCGTCTTTGGCAGCAAAATTTTCAAATCCCCCAGAAGGCTCTCCACCATGGAAATATTCCAGATATAGCAGGAAAACCCGATAAAATCGGGCTTTCTCTTATAAATATCCTGTAAAATTGTCTCTCTGGAATGATTGATGGTGTACTCTCCCAGCTCAATCTGCGGCGCCGCATCCCCAAGAGCCATCTTTGCATAGGATTTCAGGCTGTAGATCCCTAAGTTGGAGTGAATATATTTGGCATTTATCCCTACCAGAAGAACCTTCATCTGCCTACACCTCAAGTTCAATCCTGCGGCCTGTTGGCTGGTACTGGTAATACCGCACTCCCGCCGCATTGAGCATGCGCTTAGATGCCCGGACTGCCTGAGTGTCCGCGTACTTATCCTGTCCATACACAATGGTCTTGATTCCCGCCTGGATGATGGCTTTCGCGCACTCATTGCAGGGAAATAAGGTGACATAAAGCTTGCTTCCCTCCAGGCTCCCGCCCCGGTAATTCAGGATAGCATTCAGCTCCCCGTGGGTAGAATAGAAATACTTCGCATTATAGGGGTCGTCCGCCTCATGCTCTTTTCCCCAGGGGAATTCATCGTCCGAGCAGCCCTTGGGAAATCCGTTGTACCCCATGGAAAGAATCTTGTTGTCCTGGCTCACGATGCAGGCCCCCACCTGAGTGCTGGGATCCTTGGAGCGCTTTCCCGCCAGAATCGCCACCCCCATAAAGTACTCATCCCAAGTTATATAGTCCTCACGCTTCTGCGTCATGTGCTTCCCTCCCCGTCCCAAACTTTTATAAGTATTTTAGCATGCCGGGGAAAGCTTGTAAAGGTTTCGTATTAATACCACCTCACCATTGGAATCTCGTTGTTGATTCCGTTGGAGAACAGTACCTGATGCAGGTCGATAATTCCATTGTGGAAGGTGGCCGCGCAGGACGCCAGATATAAATCCCACATGCGCACGAAGCGCTCGTCAAACATCTGCCGCACCTGGTCGATATGCTCCTTATAGTTTTTGTCCCAGCAGCGCAGGGTGCGGTTGTAGTGAAGCCGCAGATTTTCCACATCGAGAGTGTGGAAATCGTCCTCAGCAGCGCAGGAGAGCATCTCCCTCAGGCTGGGAATCACGCCGCCCGGGAAAATATATTTCTTAATCCAGGCATCTCCCGGATGCTCCTTCAAGGCGCTGATGAAATGAAGCAAAAAAAGGCCGCCCGGCTTTAAAACTTTTTTAGCGCAGTCCATAAAGAGCTGGTAATTGTGGCGTCCCACATGCTCCACCATGCCCACGCTGACCACCCGGTCAAAGGTCTTCCCTAACTTCGGCAGATCCCGGTAATCCATGAGCTCTACCTCCAGAAGATCTTCCAGATTCTGCTCCTTGATCCGGCGTTTGAATTCCTCATACTGCTCGTGGCTTAACGTAATGCCGGTTCCGCGGACGCCGTATTTTTTCGCCGCCTCGATGAGAAGAAATCCCCACCCGCAGCCAATATCAAGAAGGCGCATCCCCTGGGAAAGATACAGTTTTTTCAGTATATAATCCACCTTGTTGACCTGGGCCTGGTACAAGCTGTCATCCTCATGGAGGAAATAGCCGCAGGAATAACTCATGGTTTCGTCCAGCCACAGCTTATAAAAATCATTTCCTATATCATAGTGGCTCTGCACTTCCTTTTCCTGGTTCTTTTTTCCGGTGGAGGTAAAAATCAGCTTTTTCAGGGCGGACTCATCGGTGGAAAATTTGCCCATCTGGCCCAGGAAATGGTCCAGCGCGTTGTAGAGGTCCCCTTCAATTTCCAGATCACCGTCCATATACGCCTCTCCCAGGGCAAGGGATGTGCTGGTGGTAAGCGCGGTCAGCGGAATTTCCTTATGGAAAATCACAGTGAAGGCAGGTTCCCCGTCTCCGATTTTGTATTCCTTTCCTTTCAGCTTAACTAGAAATGGATACTCATCAAATTTCCGCAAAAAGGCTATCAATACGTTCTCTTTTAACATAGTCTACCTCCTTATGGTGTTATAGTTTGTGTCGGCAATGATGTTTTATACTGCTTTCTGATTCATCACAAGCATCTGAAGCCGGTTTTCAATGTTGGCAAAGCTCACATCCGGGTCATAATCCAGAGGAAGAATCTGGGCATCCGGATACATATCCTTGAGCCGCTTGGCAATGCCCCGCCCCACCACATGGTTGGGAAGGCAGCCAAATGGCTGAAGAATCACAAACGCCCGACATCCCTCTTTTGCATAATGCAGGATCTCGCCGGGGATCAAAACCCCTTCCCCCGCATCAAAGGTATGGTGAATAATGGGGTCGCTCTCCTTCACCAGATCCTGCATGCGGCAGGCCGGGGTGTAGAGCGGATGGTCCTTCGCGATGGCATCGGTCACACTGTGGGCCAGATTAAACAGATTGTCCGCGGTGCGCAGCCAGATTTTCTGGGAAATGGGCTTATCCACATGATACTCTTTCACCTGAGCGTCCTGATAAAAATAGGTCTTGCGAATCACATCCGTCATCCGAGCCTCAATCACCTCGAATCCATTTTTCTCCAGGTAAGCCTCAATGTCATGGTTGGCCCCCGGGTGGAAGTTGAGCAGATATTCCCCCACAATCAAAACCCGGGGTCTGGGATGGGATCGATCATATTCCACATTTTTCATGATGGAAATTGCCTTTTTAAATCCCTGCCGAGCTCCCAGAACGCCGCGGCGGGCAAGTCCGTCCACCACCTCGTCCATGGCCGCCTCAAAGGCGGCCTCCGCTGCTTTTGGTGTCTTCTCGTAGGGGCGCATTTTTCGCAGAAGCTCCTCCAGCGCATCAATCATAGGAAGCGCAAAGGCAATGCGCATAGCGGAAAACAGGTTCATATGAAACCCCGGGTGCAGATGGTGGTAGTCCTGGTCATCATTGGTGAGAATGGGCACATGCGCGTAGCCCGCGTCATCAAGAGCCTTGCGGAGCAGCGCCCCATAGTGGGTCAGACGGCAGTCGCCGATATATTTTCCCATGGCGATCGCTGTGTTCTTGTCATCGTATCTGCCGCTTTTAAGGGCGGCCAGCGCCTCCCCGATGACAATCTGGGCCGGGAAGCAGATGTCGTTGTGCACATACTGCTTTCCCAAACGAATGGCCTCCTCACGGCCAATCGGCAGCGGCTCGGTACGAATTCCCTGACCGGCCAGCGCCGCGGACATAATGCGGCTGAACGCATGGGAGGTATTGGGCACTAAAACCACCCGCTCCTTTCGGCTTTCTTTCGTAAATTTCACCGGATAGGGATCCGGCAGGTCATGCAGCGCCCGCTTCTGTTTTCTCCTCCGGCCCATGGACACGGTCTCCACAAAGGAGTTAACCCGGATTCTTAAGGCGCCCTGGATATCGCTCTCGTCCAGCTTTAATATCAAAGGCGTCTTTCCGGAAATCTCCCGCATCAGGCGCTGGATTTCATCCGAAAGGTACGCGTCGTGGCCGCAGCCAAAACTGACAATCTGCACGTATTCCAGATAGTCCTCCCGCGCCGCCAATATGGCCGAGGAGAGCATCCGGGCATGGTAGTTGTTCACCACATCCAGGCGGCTCCTGCTCAAGTCCACCTCGCTGGCCTCGGGCAGGGAATCCGCTGTGAGGACGGGAATCCCCATCCTTGTAAACATTTCCGGCAGATCATGATTTACCAGTGCATCATTTTGATAGGGTCGGGAGGCCAAAACCACCGCATACGTTCCCTGTTCTTTCGCCTCGCGGCACACCTTTTCCCCGGCTTCTGTGAGAGCCCTGTGAAACGCCTCCTGGGCCTTATCTCCAGCAGCTGCTGCCTGCCGGGTATGTCCCCTGGAAATTCCGAAGGTTTTCTCCATATAAGCAGTGAGCTGATGGTCCCTGTCCTTATCCGTATACCAATGAAACAGCGGAGCGTCAAAAGGTATCCCCCAACGCTTTTCGGGATCTGCGGAATTGCGCACCACAATGGGGTAACCCTTCACCACCGCGCACATGGACTGGCTGGTGGATTCTGTGTTCTCTGTCTTTACGGTCGTGATGGACGGCATGAAAATCCGGTCCACCCCTGCCTCCGCCAGGCTGCGTATATGGCCGTGGACGAGCTTGGCCGGAAAGCACACGGTGTCCGAGGTCACATCCTGAAGCCCGCTCTCATACATTGCCCGGGTACTCTCAGGGGACAGCTTCACCTGATAGCCCAGGGAACGCCAGAAAGTAGTCCAAAACGGCATAGTCTCCCAGAAGGAGAGCACGCGCGGAATTCCGATTACGACGCCCTTTGCCGGCTCCAGCGTGGGAAACGGATATTCTTTAAACAAAAGTTTTTCCCTCAGGGCAAACAGATTGGGGGTTTTCTCCCGGGCTGCCGCCTTCTCCTTCAGCTGGGTGCGAACCTTCTCGTCCCTGGGATCCCCCAATATCTCTCCCCGCTCACACCGATTATTCGTAATCCAATAATCCCCGTTTGAAAAGCGAACCACGGTCCGCCGGCAGTGATTGGTGCAGAAGGGACAGGGCGAGTCCGCCTCCTGGGTGTAGGAAAATTTCTCCACGCCTGAAAGTCCGATGAATGTCCGTGGAACCCCCTGCGCCATATGCTCCTTCACTAAGAGGGCTGCTCCGATGGCCCCCATAATTCCCGGATAGGGAGCCCGGATTACTTCCCTTCCCGTGTACTGCTCCATAGCTCTTAACACCGCGTCATTCCGGAAGGTGCCGCCCTGCACCACGATCGTGTCCCCCAGGCTGTCCAGATTGGAAATCCGAATCACCTTGGTAAACACATTCTCAATAATCGAGCGGCACAGGCCCGCCATGATATCCCCGGGCAGCTTGCCGTTTCTCTGCTCCGTAATGATGCTGCTGTTCATAAACACCGTGCACCGGCTTCCCAGCACCGCCGGATTCTCAGAGTCAAATGCCTCCTCGGCAATTTTCTCCACCGGTATGTGAAGAGACGCGGCAAAGTTTTCCAAAAAAGAGCCGCAGCCCGAAGAACATGCCTCATTTACCAGAATATTGGTGATAATCCCCTTGTCCAGCCAGATGGCCTTCATATCCTGTCCGCCAATGTCGAGTATAAATGTGGCGTCCTTTACATATTTTTCTACGGCTCGGGCATGGGCAACGGTCTCTACCACATGGTACTCAGTCTTAAACGCCTTGTTGAAGAGCAGTTCTCCGTATCCCGTGGTGCCCGCTCCCAGGATCTCCAAGTTTACCCCTGCATCCTGATACCGTTTCCCCATTGCCACAAGAGCCCGGCGGGCCACAGCCAAGGGCTCTCCCTCGTTGGGCGCATAGAAGGAATCCAGAATGTTCTCCTTCTCGTCCATGAGAACAAATTTTGTGGTGGTGCTCCCGGAGTCAATTCCCAGATAAGCCCGCACCGTGTCTCCCCGGTGAAGAGGCGCGGGGAAGAGCTCCGGCAGCCTATGCCTCTCCTCAAATGCCTGCCGTTCTTTCTCATCGGCAAAAAAAGGCGGTGCCTGAGAACTCGTCTTTAAGGTTCCTAAATCCCGGATTTTTTCCAGCGCAGCCGCCAGATCCGCTGCTGCGCAAGTCCCGGAGGACTTATCAAAAAGCTCAGTCAGAGACAGAGCAGCCCCATATGCCACAATAATCTCAGGGTGCTCCGGAAGGATAATATCCTCCTCCTTTAATTCCAGCCTCTGGGCAAACACCCGCACAAGGGTGCGGTTGAAGGTCAGGGGGCCTCCCTCAAAGGCAACCGGCTTTGTGATTTCCAGGCCCTGCGCCAGACCTCCTATGGTCTGTTTTGCGATGGCATGAAGCGCGGAAAGCGCTAAATCTGACCGGGGAACACCCTGATTAATCAAGGGCTGAATATCCGTCTTCGCGTAGACGCCGCAGCGGCCGGATATATCAAAGACGCTCTTCCCCTCCGCAGCCAGCCGGTCAAACGCTTCCACCGGAACCTTCAAAATCGAAGCCACTTCATCAATAAAGGCACCTGTGCCTCCTGCACATGTGCCATTCATACGCATATCTGAAACATTTAACGAATTGGTTTCCTTTTCCCAACGGAAAAAAATAATTTTTGCGTCCTGGCCTCCCAGCTCAATAGCGGTCCGAACCTGCGGGTACTGCTCCCGCAGCACAAAGGAATTGGCGACTACTTCCTGGACGAACGGCAGATGCAGAGCCTCAGCAATGGTTTTTGCTCCAGATCCGGTCATCGCAAAGCGCAGCGGCTGGCCGGGAAATTCTTCTGCTAGCTGACGCAGCCCGTCGATCACGCTCTGAACCTGATCGGCATTGTGGCGCTTGTAGTTGGAATATAAGATTTCTCTGGTGTCTTCGTCCACAGCGACGACCTTGGTGGTGGTAGAACCTACATCCACACCCACAATCAGCCGCCGGAACTGCCGCTTGTCTTCTGTCATATCAATCTGTCCTCTGTCTTTAGTCTGCTTTTTGTTTATTAGTACAATCTAACACAAAGTGTCCGGAATGTAAAATCGAAATATGTTATCTGTGATAAAACTTTTTTATTAATTCTCACCACACAATTTTCTCCCCCGGCCGCAGAATCATCCGGCCATCCGCATGAAATTGCTCGGCCGCCAGCTCCTTTTCCATAGCCTCAGTGCGGGAGGTATCGCCGGCAAAGTAAATCTTTTTTCCCTCTGCCCGCACCAGAAATCCCACGCAGGCATTTTTCGGGTGATTTTTATTGTACGCCTGTACACCCCGGATCGTCACGCCGTTTTCTGTGAACTCTTGGTAATCCCCGTCCTTCAGGAAATCCCCTGCGCGCAGAATGCGGCCATTTTTCTTCAATGTGACCAAATCCACCTGATTGTGATCCCCGTGCTCATGGGAGACAAGAACCAAATCTGCCGGAAGATCATAGCCTTCACCGGCAAACGGATCTATGTAAATCACTCTATCTGTGCCAAGCATCATCCGAAAACTGCCATGTCCCTGAAATACAATCTCTGCCATATACTTCCCACTCCTTTTATCTCTTCACAGCCTTCCCTCATTCATCTGCCGCCTTATCAGCCGTCCTTACCGGAACTGGCTGTATTTCTGCCCCGGCACCATGCCGCCGCGGCAGGCAGCCAGCTCGCTGACTGTCACAAGCTGATATCCCTGAGCTGTGAGCGCGGGAATCAGCACCTGTGCGGCGTCCGCCGTTGTCCCGTAAATATCGTGCATCAGTATAATATCCCCATCCCGCACATGCCCCAGAACGCTCTCTATGGTCTTCTGGGGATTCCTGTGTTCCCAGTCCCGGGTGTCAATGGACCACATAATGGCCGGCATTCCCATGGTTCCCAAGACCGACAGCGAAGCGCTGTCTATATACCCGCCGGGCGGCCGCATAATCGCAGGAGTCACACCGCACACAGCCGCAATTTTTTGATTGGTGGCTCCCACCTGGCTTACAATGCCCTCCGCCCCGATTTTAGAAATGTACTTGTGGTCATGGGTGTGGTTTGCCACCTCGCAGCCCTGAGCCACCATCCGCTGAATCACGCCCGCATTGGCGTTTACATTGGAGCCGAGCATAAAGAATGTGGCCCGTCCCCCGTTTGCCTGAAGGCTGTCCAGAATCCGGCTGGTGACCGATGTCTTTGGACCGTCGTCAAAGGTCAGCGCAATCATCGGGCGGGAGGGATCCAATGCCGGCGCGGTCTCCTGCAGATCTGCCGGCTCCCCTGTTCCCCGGGTTGTGATGGACACGCGGATTGCTTCAATCCAAAGGCCTGCTCCCTCCACTCCGCAGACCGCCCCGTTGGAGGCCCAGGGGGTCCAGGCACCGTTCTGAAGGACCTTGTAATATAAATCATATCCCTCCGCCAATTCGCCGGTCAGCTCCATCCGCACTGCCTCCAAAGGCAGCACGCCTCCCGCGCCTCCGGTCTCCGCTCCGTCGTAAGCCCACGCCAGCCAGCCGGAACCGCTCAAATTCACCTGATAACAGATGCCCACATGACCGGCAGATGGAAGATTCACCAAGTTGGCTTTAAACGCTGTCATCCATGTGCCCGGCACGCCGCGGCAGACTTCATTGTCCTGGGTAATCCCGCCCCATCCCTGCTGAACAAAGCAGCCGCTGTAATTAGCTGCCAAAAGGGGCCCCGTGCCCGCCGGAACAGACGGCGTATCCAAAACCTGCTGGCCGGAATCTGCCGCAGCTTCTTGCTGACCGGAGTCCGCTGACGCCGCCTGGCTCTCAGGCACGCCGGGACCAATCTCCACAACCGGCATCTTCTCTCCGCCCGTGTCCACACCAGGGCCGCCCTGCTCGGGCTGCGCTGCCCCTACGCCGGTTGCCCCTGCATACGCTGAAAACCCCTGTGTGCAGAAAATAATACCCATGACTGCCAAAACAGCCATAGCTCTCCGCACATGTCTTATGATTCCCATGTATTTTCCCTCCGAACTCTCCGATATTTCAAATCCGTATGCCTTCCGGCCTCCCGAAAACCTCCGTACACAGCATAACATACTCTTTATAGTATATATGATCCCTAAATTCCTGCAGAGCCTGCGCAATTCCCCAGTAGTACCACCCCTGCTTAGATTTTCTTTTTTCATTGAATCTGTCCCACAGGGCATCTCCCATAACCAGATAATCTCTGGCCGTGCTGCGCATATTGCTCAGCTTGTCCCCCAAGGCCAGTACCTTGAGCTCCCAGGAAGCGTTCTGCAGCCGGTTCAAAGCGGCACTTTTTCTCTCCTGCCAAGTCTTGGACTTGTCCTCGCTGGCTTGGAGAACCAGAGCCGCCACCCGTTCTCCAAACCTCGCCCGCAGCTCATCCCCTGTCACTCCCGCATCCTCCACCACATCGTGAAGCAATGCGGCGGCAATCAGTTCCTCATCTTGTGTAAATCCGGAGACAATGAGAGCTGTCTCCATTGGATGCGTAATATACGGAATATCCGTCCCCTTTCGAAATACCCCTTCATGGGCCTTTGACGCAAATACAGCCGCTTCTTCTACCATGGATCCAGCTCCTTCTGGTTTATGTCTAAACTGATACATTTCCATAATATCACATCCCATCTTTATTTTGAAGAGACTTGTAAGAAAAAGCTTTTTCTGTTATGCTATAGGAGTATTTTTTCAGCCGGAACATGCCGGCACATTAAGGAGGCTTCTATATTATTATGGATCATCATTCATCCTACTCATCTCCTCGGGAAAGCCGGATGTCCGGTTCCCCGGGCGGACGGCGCAATAAGAGCGCCAAGAGGAATACATATAATACACAGTCCTGGAAGGATAACCGCATTCTGCGCAGCCTTGTGTTTTTTGTACTTCCCTTCCTCGTTATAAATTTAATTTTATTCACCCTTATTACCGCCTCGCCAAAGATCGAGCTCACGGTGGGGGAAACCACAGATTACAAGACCGTGGACATTTCCTTCCGCGTCAGGTCCATCCTCCCCATACGGGAGATGACCGTCTCCCTGGAATCCCAGCCCCTGGAGATGGAGCATTCCGGGGGGACCTATCGGGCCACCCTGGATTCCAATGGAACGCTGGAAATCTATGTAGTAGGCTTAAACGGCATGTCTGCCCGGGACAATGAGCACATCGCTGTCCTGGATGATGCCTCCCCCGTAATTGACCAGGAGGATTATGTTCTGGAGGAAGGTCATCTGGAAATTTTGGTGAGCGACAGCCAGTCCGGCGTGGATTACAGCTCTATCTACGGCACCACCCCGGCCGGGGAAAATGTAAAGCCCACCAGTTTTAATGAAGAAACAGGCAGAGTTACCTTTGAGATGGATGGAAGCGAGCTCACAGTCTTTGTGTCCGATTTTGCAGGGAATGTAAGCCAGGCTGCTTTTGCCATCCATACCAACGGCATTGATACGGAAAACAGGGAGCTGGATTTCTCGGATGAAGAATCCGGCAGCTCTGCTTCACAGACCTCTTCCAAAACCGCAGGAACTTCCACGGCGCGAGAGACCACAAAGGCTGCGGAGACTACAAAGGCGAGGGAAACCACAAAAGCCGCAGAGACTACGAAGGCAAGAGAAACTACGAAAGCCGCGGAGACTACGAAGGCAAGAGAAACTACGAAGGCTGCGGAAACTACGAGAGCAAGAGAAACCACAAAGGCTGCGGAAACCACGAGAGCCGCAGAAACTACAAGTGCTGCGGAAACTACCAAAGCTGCAGAGTCTGCAGGCACCGCAGAGACTACCAAAGCCGCGGAAACTATGAGTGCCGCAGAATCTTCCGGCAGTTCCGGAGAAGAAGTTACTATTATACCGCTGGGATAATTTTCCCGCCGTTACGCCGCTGCGTCCTGCGCAGCGGCTTTTATGTTCCTCCGAATTCAGCATTCTCACATCTTTATTCTTTCTTAATCCTGGATATAGTATAATGACCCGGTAAACTTATTTTACAATCGAGGTGAAAAAAGAATGATCGAATGTATCAAGAAGCAATCCCCAGCCCGGATTATTGCACTGGGGTTTGCCATGGTAATCTTAATCGGCTCCCTGCTTCTCATGCTCCCCTGCAGCATCCGGGACGGTGTCACGGTGCGCTATATTGACGCGCTTTACACCTCCACCAGCGCGGTCTGCGTCACCGGACTGATCGCCATTGATGCGGGGGATACCTTTACTCCTCTGGGACAATTTTTTCTGGCTATGCTAATTCAGATAGGCGGTCTTGGAGTTACCGCCGTGGGCGCAGGCATCATCGTCGCCATGGGCCGCCGGGTCAATCTGAAGGGCCGCGTACTGATCCGGGAAGCCATGAACGTTGATTCCGGAAGGGGCCTGGTAAAATTTGTAAAGGATATTTTCCTGGTTACCGTGATCTTTGAGCTTTCCGGCGCATTATTGAGCTTTCTGGTCTTTGTACAAGACTATCCGCCGTTAAAAGCAGCAGGCATCAGCCTGTTCCACTCCGTGGCAGCGTTCAACAACTCCGGCTTTGATATCCTGGGAAATTTTCAGAACCTGATTCCCTACCGCCACAATGTGCTCTTAAATCTCACCACCTGCGGCCTGATCTTCTTCGGCGGCATCGGCTTTCTGGTTATACGGGAGCTTTGGATAAAGCGGCTGAACTGGCGGAAGCTTTCCATGCACGCCAAAGTCGTTTTGAGCGTCAGCGGATGTCTCATCGCAATCGGAACCGTGCTGATTAAACTGACAGAGAATGTAACCTGGCTGGGCGCGTTTTTCCACAGCGTGTCCGCCAGAACCGCCGGATTTTCCACATACCCGCTGGGGACATTTTCCACACCGGGCCTCCTGGTGCTTACAGCCCTCATGTTTATCGGCGCATCCCCCCGCTCTACCGGCGGCGGGATCAAGACAAGCACATTTTTTGCCCTTATTCAGGGAATTAAATCCGCAGCCACCAACACTTCGGAAAAGGCATTTCGCTACGCGATTCCCAAGGATGCCTTCCGAAAAGCTGCCGTTATTACGCTTTTGGCTCTTGGCATTGTGTTTACGGGCACATACCTGATGATGGTTATGGAGCCGGATATCCGGCTGGTGGACGCTCTCTTTGAAGTGACCAGCGCCTTCGGCACTGTGGGACTTTCCACCGGCATCACACCGAACCTATCAGATGGCAGCAAGCTTCTGTCCATCTTAACCATGTACATCGGCCGTCTGGGGCCGCTGACCATTGCCTCCCTGTGGTATTTTGCCAGAGGTGAACGCGTCAGCTATCCCGAGGGCAACATTGCGATCGGATAATGCTGTTTACGCTGCGGCAAATTCCATTTATCAACAATTAATTTCAGGAGGGTTTTACTATGAGCAGAAAGAAAATGGACACCTTGACTTACGGAATCGTAGGTCTGGGACGGTTTGGATATGCATTGGCCATGGAGCTGGCAAAATCCGGAGCCGAGCTTCTCGTGCTGGACGGCGACGAAGAAAAAGTCAGAGAAATGCGTGAGTTTACGGAGAATGCACTTGTTGTCAAGAGCCTTGATAAAAAGACTCTGGCGGAAACAGGCATTCAGAACTGTGATGTGGCTGTGGTCTGCATCGGAGAACAGATTGCGACCTCTATTCTCACCACCTTGAATCTGGTAAGCCTGGGGATTCCCAAAGTTGTTTCCAAGGCCAACAGCGCGGAGCACGGAGAAATTCTGGCAAAGCTGGGAGCCGAGGTCGTATATCCGGAGCGGGATATGGCTGTACGCCTCGCCAACCGCCTGGAAACCGGACGCGTGCTGGACTCCATCCAGCTCAGCGAGCGCCTAACCATCTCCAAGCTGATTATCCCTGATAAGCTGATCGGGAAAACCGTAGTGGATGCGAATCTTCGCTCCCGCTTCGGCTTAAACATCATCGCGATTGCCAACGGCTCCAGCGTGCAGGAAAATGTGAGCCCCAACTACGCTTTTCACAAAGGAGATATTTTATTCCTCTCCGGAAGCAGGGACGGGCTGATGGAGCTGTCGCAGTGGGCGGAGGAGATGTAAATAGACTGCGGGCGAACTAAAAGGGGGAATCCCATAGCGGCGGATTCCCCTTTTTCTATTACAGACTGCTGTACACAGCTCTGTTTTTGTTTTTATCTAGGAAGCCTTTGCCGTACAAGCTCCGCAAAGAACTCGGCTCCGGTTACAAGGATGTCATCGTTGTAGTTAAAGCGGGAATTATGAAGAGGCGTAGGCTCTTCGCCGTCTCTGCGGTTCCCCAAGAACACAAAGCATCCGGGCACTGTCTGGATAAACCGCCCGAAATCCTCAGAACTCATCAGAGGCTCACAGTTTTCCATCACCTTTTCCGCACCTACCACCGCTTTAGCAGCTTCGGCCGCATATTTTACATTGTCCGCCCAGTTGAATGTGGGAGCAAATTCATGTGTGTATGTAAATTCGCACTCCGCACCATTCATCTGACAAATATGCTCACAGATAGCACGCATTCTATCCTCAATGAGTTTAGAAACCTCAGGCGTAAAGCTTCTGGTATCACCCTTGATCACCACATTGGACGGAATCGCATTGTGGGCTCCGTCCGTCTCAAACTCCGTACAGGAGATAACAGCCGTGTCTGTGGGAGTCACATTCCGAGCCACAATGGTCTGAAGCGCACAGACAATCTCAGCCGCAGTCACCAGCGGATCTCGCACCACATCCGGCGCAGAGGCATGTCCTCCCTTCCCCTTAATGCGAATAGTAAAATTGTCCTCGCTCGCCATGATGCCCCCCACACGCATGGCAATAGTACCCGCCGGATACTGGGGCATATTATGGAGGCCGTACATCTCATCCACCGGGAAGCGATCAAAAAATCCATCGTCAATCATGGCCTTTGAGCCGTGTCCCGGCTCCTCCGCCGGCTGGAATACGAAACGCACGGTTCCGGAAAAATCTTTGCTCTCAGAAAGAATTTTTGCCGCCCCCAGGAGGGTTGTGGTATGTCCGTCATGGCCGCATGCATGCATCCGGTTCGGTGTCTGTGATTTATAGGGGAGGGCATCCGCTGCCTCCTGCAGGCAGATGCAGTCCATATCCGCCCGCAGGCCAATAATCCTTTTTCCGTCTCCCACTTTGAGTGTTCCAACCACTCCTGTTTTTCCGACTCCGGTTTCCACCTCTATGCCCATTTCCCTGAGCTTTTCCGCCACAAAGGCCGCCGTGTTGACCTCTTCAAACGCACTCTCAGGATGCTCATGGAGATAATGTCTCCACTCTATCAGCTGCTCCTTTAATTCCTCTTTCTTCACAATTATACCCCTTTCTTTGCTGTATGACAGCAGTCCTTTTATTTACATTTTTCTTTTATATCCACTGTTTCGTCCCAGGTTGGCTCTTCTTTTCCGCTGTTAAACTGCGAAAGATAATCATCCAGTATATATTTAACGTACTTTCTCAGCCTAAGAAGCGTATATACATTAAAGAATACCAGAAATGCCACACAAAAGTCCACCAAATCCCACAAAATCGGAAGAGGAAGCGCAGCTCCGATGGTTACTAGAATCAGAGCGATTACCTGAAATATTTTTACCGCTTTGTCCGCTCCATCTCCCCGGCTCTTAAACAGATAGCGGACGCCAACCTCGCCATAAAACAGATCGGCAATCAAAGTTGTAAAGCAAAACAGGAAGGTAACAAGCAACACAAAATAGCTTCCCACAGTTCCCAGTATAGAGGAAAATGCAACCTGCACAAGATTTACTCCATCCTGTCCGGAATCTAAGGCACCTGTAAGCAAAATAGCAAAGCCTGTGCAGGAGCAGATAATAATGGTTGTCATAAAGGTTCCGAACATAGCGGAAAATCCTTGATTCGCTGGGTGCTTTACCTGAGCGGAGGAATGCATGGCGGCCGCCGTTCCATTTCCTGCGTCATTGGAAAACAACCCTCGCGCAACACCGTTTCTCACAGCTTCTTTAATTGTGTAGCCTACAGCTCCGCCTGCCGCAGCTTCAAGTGTAAATGCCGAGCGGAAGATGCTCCCGAACATGGCTGGCACCTCTGACAGATGAGTAATAATGATTACAATGGTAATCAGAATATATCCTACAGCCATAAACGGAACAATTAGAGATGCCGCATCTGTGATTCTTTTTACACCACCCAATACAATCACTGCTGTTATCAGAGTGACGATGATCCCGGGAATCCAAGGTGAAATGTTCACCACACCGGTTACAGCAGACGTGATGGAATTATTCTGAAGCATAGCAATGCACACACCCACAGCAAAAATGGTGGTAATTGCGTAGGCAACCGCAAGGGGTCTGTTTCCCAGTCCCTTCGTCATATAGTAGGGAGCGCCGCCATAATAGTTTCCATCCTTATCCTTCTCATGAAACGCCTGACCCAGTGTCGCTTCTCCAAAGCTCAAAACCATGCCAAACACAGCCGTAATCCACATCCAGAACAGCGCTCCCGGTCCACCGGCTGCCAGGGCACTGGCTACTCCCACCAGGCTTCCGGTTCCTACCTGTCCGCCTACCGCCGCACAGAGAGCAGCGAAGCCGGAGACAGAATCCTCATCCGATTTTAATGTACTTTTTAGAGAACGGATAATATGTCCAAAACACCTTACCTGGGGAAATCCCATCGTAATGCCGTATAGCAGTCCCGTCCCCAGCAAAATAACCGCCAGCACCCATCCCCACATAATATTGTTGAATTCCGTGATAAATGTCATACCGATTTATCCCCCTTTTATACTATTCCCTGCAGGAGGGCTTCCTGTACCAGCCGTCCCACACAATATGCCTGTAATTTTCCTTATCCGTATCCCCTTCCGTGCTGAAGCACAAAACCACAGAAGTCTCATCCAATCCCAGCGTATCCCGGAAGCTGCAGAGCTCCGGATCTGTCATCAGATTGTATACGAGCCCGGAAGTCACCGCTCCGCTCTCACCAGATACAACTTTCTCATCACCTGTCAAGGGATTTCCCAGCACACGCATGCCGTCTGCCGCCACGTAGTCCGGGCAGGAAAAGAAATATCCGGCGTGGTGTTTTAAAATCTCCCATCCCACCGTGCATACTTCCCCGCAGCACAGGCCTGCCATAATGGAGTCCAGATCCCCCTCCACCTTATGGAGCGCTCCGTCTCCGGCTCCGGCTGTCTTAAAAAGACATGCGGCCTGATTTGGCTCTACGATGACAATCTTGGGCATCCGTTCCCCATAAAAATTGCTGAAGAATCCGGTTACCGCTCCTGCCATAGCGCCTACGCCTGCCTGAAGAAAAATGTGCGTGGGAATCCGGCCTTCCAACGCTTCTGCTGCCTCCAGCGCCATCGTTGTATATCCTTGCATAATCCAGGAGGGGATAGTTTCGTACCCTTCCCAGGCAGTGTCCTGCACAAGAATCCACCCATTCTTTTCCGCCTGTTCCTTTGCAAAGCGTACGGTATCATCATAATTCAGAGCCGTGATCTCTGCCTGCGCGCCAAGCGCCCGGATATTTTCCAATCGCTCCTTCGCGGAACCTTTCGGCATATACACCACTGCCCGCTGGGAAAGATTTCTCGCTGCCCAGGCAACGCCCCTGCCATGATTTCCATCTGTAGCTGTGACAAAAGTAAATGCATCGGCAGGAATATCCGCAAGCTCTGTCAACTCCTTTCCCAGCCTCTCCGCAATCACTCGGCCCAAAGCATAGCTCCCGCCCAAGCCCTTAAATGCGTTCAGCCCAAACCTCTTGCTTTCATCCTTCACATACAAGCCAGCAAGTCCCAGCTTTCCCGCCAAACCATCCAGCCTGCGAAGAGGCGTCGGCTCATACCCCTTGAGCCTTTTGTGAAATTCCAGAGCCTTTTTAGCTTCCGAGAGGGAAAACGTTTCATCCCAAGCGCCTTTCTGTCTGTCCGGGTGAGAGAGAATCATCTCGATACCCATCCTTTTCAACCTCCTTTTCCCGCTGCATTGAATTTATATGAAATATGTAATATGCGATATATCGCATATCTGAAGAGTATCACATTTAGAACCTTTTGTCAAGATTCGTTCTTATACTATTTATTTTTTAGATATATTGTACATAACTCGCTGAGTTTTTCTTATATATTGCATAAACAAAAAGAAAATGTTAAACTGTTAGTACTATTGTTTGATTTAAAGAGGTGAGGATATGCCCATTCCCAGCACGCCCAGAGATGTTGATCGGGTAAGTGCCCAACAGCAAATATACAACACTTTAAAGGATTGGATCGTAGATGGCACACTTGTGCCCGGCGAATTTATCAATGATTCTGAAATTGCCAAATATTTTTCCGTCAGCCGGACACCGGTCAGAGAAGCCATTCTTCTTTTATCCCAGCAGGATTTTGTAAAGATCATGCCCTCAAAGGGCACCAAAGTGACCGAGACCAGCGAAGGAGCCGCTACGTTTATTTATGAGGCTATCTCCTGTCTCTCCGCAGAAATTGCCAGACTTGCGGTGCGCAAGCAGAAAATCGGAGATGTAGAGGAATTAAAGCGGCTGAATGCACGTTTTGCATCCATTGTAGAATCCCTAGATCACAGCAGAATCTTAGAGGCCGACACGAATTTTCACAATTATATCTTAAAGATGGCGGATAATCCCTACATGGAAAACTGCTGGCAGCAGATTCTCCCCCATGCCAACCGTTACGAGCTTTTATATTTTAAATCCGGCATCAACAAAGAGCAGTCCGTCACGGATCATAATGATATTATTCGAGCCATTGCGGATAAAAGCGAGGGGGAGGCGGCTCGCTTCTCCCAGCAAAATTGGATCGGATTTTTTAATGAACGGCTTCGCCCGCAGCTCATCGCAGCGGACGCAAAGAAGATCTGAGATATATTTTTAAATTTGCCTGCAGCCGGTTTTAATTCCGACTGCATGGGGCTGCAGGTACAGAGCCTGATCCGGCGCCGACAACTCCGGATGAAAGACTGTGATCTCCCGGTCAGTGAGTACCTGAATTTTGAGCTGCGCCGTACGACGGCCATAAAGAGGGCTTTCATAACCCAGTACCTGGTATTCCATGAAACTCATGGACGAGCCGCACAGAATCAGATAAAGCTGCCCATTCTGCCATTGATGGTCAATCACATGCTGGAGCCATGATGAAAATGATTTCTCGGCTTTTGCCAAATAGGGATACTCATCAATCACAAATACCATTCGTCTCCCGGCTGACATGGCTGTAATTTCATCCAGGGCATCCGCATAGCTTTGATAGGTAGGGCAATTGGAACTTTCCGGATTCTTACAGCTATAAATAGCCTTCGAAAGTGCTTCCAGATTTTCCCGTGCAGATGCATTCAGAGCAGAAAAATAAATCGTCAGCTTTCCCTTGCAGAACTCATTAATCAAAGCGGTTTTGCCCACACGCCGCCTTCCATAGATAACAATACACTCAAAAGAGGCGCTGCAAATCCGCAGCACCTCAAATCCCGTTTTTATCTGCTCAAAATTAAATTTAATTTTTAGTCTCTAACTTTTTCGGCTCTGTCTTCGAAGTCGTCACTTTCTTGGGCTCTGTCTTCCTGGTTTCCACCTTGGGCAGCTCCGTTTTCGCCGTCGTCACCCTCTTGGGCTCCGTTTTCCTGGTCTCCACCTTGGGCAGCTCCGTTTTCGCTGTCGTCACCCTCTTGGGCTCCGTTTTCCTGGTTTCAACCTTAGGAACCTCTGTCTTTTTTGTCGCAAGCTTCTTAGGCTCAGCCTTTGCAGTTTCGACCTTGGGCACCTCTGTCTTCGCCGCCGCCGGATTCTTGGGCTCTGTCTTCGATGCTTTCACCCCTTGCTTTTTAGGTTCCGTTTTCTTTGCCGTATGCCGTTTGGGTTCTTCCGGTGCAGGCGTGCAGGAGAATACCAGACAGCTCATAGGCGGAATATGAATCTCAATGGAATAATCCCTCTCATCCCACTCCATCTTCTTAGCTGTCTTTACCCGGCTATTGCCCAGGCCATTTCCACCAAATTCCCCGGAATCACTGTTCATGATTTCCTTATATTTTCCGGCAAAGGGAACGCCCACGCGGAATTTTTCATGGTCCACCGTATCGAAGTTGCAGACAAAGAGCAGCGTCTCCTTCTTGTCTTTGCTCCGGCGCAGGAACATGACCATACTCTCTTTCTGGTAGCTGCAGTTGATCCACTCGAATCCCTCGGGAGAATAGTCCTGCTCATAGAGGGCCGGATGCTCCAGATACAGTTTGTTGAGAGCTTTCACATAGGTCTGCATATTTTTGTGGAGCGGGTATTCCAAGAGATTCCACTCCAAGGACGCATTCTCATTCCACTCGTCAATCTGGCCGTACTCCTGTCCCATGAACAGAAGCTTCTTCCCCGGATGGCCGATCATAAAGCCGTAGGCTGCCCGGAGATTCTCCGCTTTCTTCTCCAAGGTGTCCCCCGGCATCTTGCCCATCATGGAACCCTTGCCGTGCACCACCTCATCATGGGAGAAGACCAGCACAAAATCTTCGCTGTAAGCGTAGAGCATGGAGAACGTCAGCTCCCCATAGTGGTAGTTGCGGAAATAGGGATCGCATTTCATATAGCTGAGGAAATCATTCATCCAGCCCATATTCCACTTATAGTCAAAGCCTAATCCCCCGTCTGCCGGCTTTCCGGTAATCATGGGCCACGCCGTGGACTCCTCGGCAATCAGAACAGCCCCGTCCTTTCTCCCTTTAAAGACCGTGTTGAGATGCTTTAGGAACTCCACGGCCTCCAAATTCTCATTACCGCCATAGATGTTTGCCACCCATTCGCCGTCGCTCTTTCCGTAGTCAAGATAGAGCATGGAGGCCACCGCGTCCATCCGGATTCCGTCCGCATGATACTTGTCCGCCCAGAACAGGGCGTTTGCAATGAGGAAATTGGACACGCCGGGACGGCCATAATTGTAAATCAGGGTTCCCCAGTGGGGATGAGAGCCCTTGCGAGGGTCCGCATGCTCATACACACAGGTTCCGTCAAAGGCGGCTAGGCCGTACGCATCCCTTGGGAAATGGGCCGGAACCCAGTCAAGAATCACGCCGATTCCCTCCTGATGCATGTAATCCATGAATGCCATAAAATCATCGGGGGTGCCGTACCGGCTGGTAGGCGCATAATATCCGGTCACCTGATATCCCCAGGAACCATCCAGGGGATGCTCCATCACCGGCATCAGCTCCACATGGGTATAGCCCATCTCCTTCACATAAGCCGCCAGCTTCTCAGCAATCTCCCGGTAATTATAAAATTCGGAGCCCGTGACCGGATTTCCCTCATCGTCCACGGAAATATCTTTGCGCATCCAGGAGCCCAGATGCACCTCATAGATATTCATGGGCTTGTCCTTGGTATCGGTCTTTGCCCGGCGGGCCATCCACTCCTTATCATTCCACCGATAATGGCTGACATCCCAGACAATAGAGGCTGTGTTGGGGCGCAGCTCCGCATAATTGGCATAAGGATCCGCCTTCAGCATGGGCTCGCCGCGGCGTGTCTTAATTTCATACTTATAGATATCTCCCTGCTTCAGCCCGGGGATAAACAATTCAAAAATACAGGCATCGTCCCAGCCCACCCTGCGCATCTGGTGGCGCCGTCCGTCCCACTGGTTAAAATCCCCCACCACACTGACGCGCATGGCACAGGGAGCCCATACCGAGAAATACACGCCCTCCACCCCGTCAATTGTCATGGGATGGGCTCCCATTTTTTCATAGATAGTGTAGTGAATGCCGGCAGCAAATTTCTTGATATCCTCATCCGTATACAGCGGGGCAAAGGCATAGGGGTCGTGAATCTCTTCCCGGCCGCCCCCGTCATATTCCACCAAAAACGTGTAGGGCGTCACCGTCTTTCTCGGAATCAGCACCGCAAAAAAGCCTGCCTCATCCGCCATCTCCATGGGGTATTTCCTCCCATTACCTGTGAGCTTTACCGTGACGGATACAGCGGTGGGGATAAATGCCTGGACTAGCAGTCCATCTTCCGTCACATGAGGCCCCAGCAGTTTGTGGGGATTGGAAGCCTCCGAGTAAACCAGCTCCTCAATCCCTGCCCAGTCCATCTGATCGTACAATTTCTGTTCCATCAATTTATACCCCCTGATTTTCCTTATACTTCCGGCTTAGAGCGTGCCGGCCCGCTTC